>JAKOOI010000344.1 GCA_022701475.1 Weeksellaceae bacterium | reverse complement strand
GACCTGAAAACCGAAAAGACAAAAAACGAAAATTATTTCCTGAACGTGATCAGCCGGCAGTCGGCAAAAATAGACCTGGGAAAGAAAACCCTGATCCAGTGGGATAAAAACGGGATCTACGCGCAGGAAGGAGACCGGATTTTCCTCAGTAATGACGGTGCCAAGACCTGGACGGAATTCTACACCCTCGGTGAAGCAGATAATATCGTCATTTCGCCTGACGGGAAAAAAATAGCGTTCAGCAAGCAGGTGCTGGTGGAAAAAGTGATGGGTAAAGACAAATATACAGATACTCCCAAAACTACCGCCCAGGTGTATACCGACCTGAACCACCGCCACTGGGATTATTTCAGTGAAGGAAAATACAACCACATTTTCATTGCAGACGTTTCCGGTAAAGCGGATACGGCGAGGGATCTGCTGGAAGGAAAAATGTGGGATTCACCGCAGCGTCCGTTCGGGGGAGCGGAAGATTTTGTATGGAGTCCGGATTCCTTGCAGCTTCTGTACGTTACCAAAGCAAAAAGCGGGAAGGAATATTCCACCAGTACCAATACGGATATCTTCGCCTACGACATCGCTTCGGGAACAACGAAAAACCTGACGGAAGCAAACAAAGGCTATGATGTGAACCCGAAATTCAGCCCGGACGGAAAATCGATGATCTGGCAGAGCATGGCCCGTGACGGCTATGAGGCGGATAAAAACGACATTAAAATCATGGACTGGAAATCCGGGGAAATCAGCAACCTGACGGCCGGTTGGGACGATAGTGTTTCAGGAGAGGTGTTCTGGAGCGGAGATTCAAAAACCATTTATTTTACGGCCGCTTTCAGAGGAACCAAACAGCTTTTCTCTTTAGATCCTAAAAAGGCAAAGGTTCAGCAGATTACAAAAGGCAATTTTGATGTGAATGAAATCCATGCCGGCCAGAAAAATTCCCTGCTGGTAGGAAGAACCGACATCAACCACGCCACCGACCTTTTCTCGGTAAACCTGAAAAACGGCGAAATGGAACAGGTTACCGAAGCCAATAAAGAAATGTATTCCCAGCTGGCGCAGGGTAGATCTGAGCTGAAGATGGTAAAAACCACCGACGGCAAGGAAATGGGCGTATGGTTCCATTATCCGCCGAACTTCGACCCTAATAAAAAATACCCGACACTCGTATACTGCCAGGGAGGACCACAGTCTGCACTGACCCAGTTCTTCAGCACCCGATGGAATTTTGCCCTGATGGCAGCAAACGGATATATTGTCGTAGCACCGAACCGGCGCGGAATGCCGGGCTGGGGAACCCAATGGAATGAAGAGATTTCCAAAGACTGGGGCGGGCAGCCGATGAGGGATTATCTTGCCGCAACCGATTTCGCCAAAACCTTACCTTATGTGGATGGCGACAGGATAGCGGCAGTAGGAGCCAGCTACGGCGGATACAGCGTTTTCATGCTGGCCGGAATCCATCAGAACCGTTTCAAAACCTTCATTGCCCACGACGGGCTGTTCGATATGAAATCCTGGTACCTGACTACTGAAGAACTCTGGTTTGCCAACTGGGACCTGGGATCGCCATGGGAAAAACCATTGCCGAAAGCCTACACGGAATTCAACCCGAGCAATTTCGTTGACCGCTGGAACAAACCGATCATGATCGTGCAGGGCGGTATCGACTACCGGGTTCCGTACGAACAGGGCCAGGAAGCTTTCCAGGCGGCACAGCTGAGAGGACTGAAATCGAAGCTGGTCTACTTCCCCAATGAGAACCACTGGGTACTTCATCCGCAGAACGGGCTGGTCTGGCAGAGAGAATTCTTTGACTGGCTGAAAGAAACCCTTTAAGATCAATGTTTCTCAGGAAGATGCAAATAACACTACTGTAAAATATCAGCAGAAGCGGGCTTTTTAGCCCGCTTTTTGTTTGAACCATCATACATGGAACTGAATTTTTATGGCTATATCTGACCGAATCTCATCCTTCCCGCCGATTATCGATGCACTTTCCGAAATACTGATCCTGGGCTCTGTCCCGGGCGTCAGATCCCTGGAAAGACAGCAGTATTATGCCCATCCGCAGAATGCATTCTGGAAAATTATTTTTGAACTGTTCGATGAACCGTTTACTGAGGACTATACTGCCAGGATACGGATTCTGAAGCGGCATCATATCGCCTTATGGGACGTTATTGACACCTGCGAGCGGAAAGGAAGCCTGGATTCAGAGATCAGGAATGAGGAAGCCAACCGGATCGGGGAGCTGCTGGAAAATTATCCGGGCATCAAAGCGATCTTCTGCAACGGCGGGAAATCGTATAAGAATCTGCAGAAAATATTGGGAAAAGAATATCCGGTCCCTGTATTTCTGATGCCTTCCACCAGTCCGCTGCATACGGTTCCCCTTGCAAAGAAACTGGAATCATGGGAGAAAATAATGGAATATCTGTAAGGGCAGGACAATGACGGTACCGGGAAAAGAATTTTCTGCGAAAAGTTTCGTTAATGAAAAAGCAGGTAACTGTTTCATTACCTGCTTTTTTTATTCTTTGTTTAGCTGTTTTCTATTCTGTAGACTTCTTCATACGGCTGGATCAGCACCCATCCGTTCCCGGAAAACTTCATCTGGAATTCCTCGCCGCTTCCCCTTCCGATCAGGCTTTTCAGCGAAACATTGGTTTTCAGTTCCGGCGTAAGGTTACCGGACCAGGCAACGGTGGCATTCGGATCCGTAAAAACCGGGGCCTCAGGAGTTACCATCAGCGTCAAAGGCTCTCCATGGGTAGTAATTGCGATATGGCCGGTACCGGATAGCCTTACCTGAAACAGGCCGCCCGACATTACGCCGGCAATGCTTTTAAGCATCGTAATATCGCTTTTTACGCTCTGTTCATGAGCCAGCACATCGTTTCCGTTGACGCATACCGCTTCATTATTCAGATAGAGGATTCTTATTTTCTTGCCCTCATCGGCTACATACAGCTTTCCGGAACCTTCCGCTTTCATCAGCTTTGCTCCTTCGCCGCTGATGGCTTTCTTCAGCAGGTTTCCCAAGCCGCCGGAAAACATTCCCTGTCTCTCGAAGCTGATGTTCCCGATATAGCTCACCATGCTGCCGGCTTTCGTCCATACCGACTGGTTGTTGAGGTTGATTTCCAGCAATGCCGGTTTTTCCAGTTCGAAGTAATCCCTTTCCTGCGGGTTTTCCCTGGTTTCGCTGATAAATGATTCAATGGAGTATTTGCTCATCGGTATAAAAATTTTTAAATACCAAAATACGACTTTTTCCGGTCGAATAACAGATAAAAAACCATCGGTTTTCAATTCCCTTAAATAATACTTGACAAAGGGGTATCCAATGTCGTATATTTGCAGTCCGAAAATTACAGCTTGTAATTGATAATTTTTAAACCGTAATTTAAAAAATGAAAACATCAGATTTTAATTTTGATCTTCCTGCAGAATTATTGGCAGAACACCCATCCGAACACAGAGACGAAGCAAAGCTGATGGTTCTGGACAGAAAAACAGAAACCATCCAGCATAAGCTTTTCAAAGATGTGGTGGATTATTTTGATGAAGGAGATCTTTTTATCTTCAACAATACCAAAGTATTCCCGGCGCGTCTTTACGGAAACAAAGAAAAAACAGGAGCGAAAATCGAAGTTTTCCTTTTAAGAGAGCTTGATAAGGAAACCCGGGTTTGGGACGTATTGGTAGATCCTGCAAGAAAAATCAGAATCGGAAACAAACTGTTCTTCACTGAAGATGAATCCCTGGTGGCTGAGGTCATCGACAATACCACTTCCAGAGGAAGGACCCTGAGATTCCTTTTTGACGGTTCTTATGAAGAGTTCAGGGCGAAACTGAAAGAACTGGGTGAAACCCCGCTTCCGAAATACATTAAAAGAGACGTAGAGCCTGAAGATGCCGAAAGATACCAGACCATCTATGCAAAAGTAGAAGGCGCTGTGGCTGCCCCTACTGCCGGTCTTCACTTCTCCAGACACCTGATGAAGAGACTGGAGATCAAGGGAATCGATTTCGCTGAGGTTACCCTTCACGTAGGATTGGGAACATTCAACCCGATCGAAGTGGAAGACCTTTCCAAGCACAAGATGGAATCTGAAGAAATTTTCATCGATGAGAAGAATGCACAGATCATCAACAATGCAGTGGAAGCCAACAGAAGGGTTTGCGCTGTAGGAACAACAACGATGAGAACGCTGGAAACTTCCGTTTCTTCCAACAAGAAAATCTCCGCTTTCCACGGATGGACCAATAAGTTCATTTATCCGCCTCACGATTTCGGGGTTGCCAACTGCATGATTACTAATTTCCACACTCCGAAATCCACGCTGATTATGATGATCGCCGCTTTCGCAGGACGGGATTTTGTTATGCATGCTTATGAAGAAGCCGTAAAAGAGAAGTACAAGTTCTACTCGTACGGCGATGCCATGCTAATTTTATAATAATAAGTAAAAAGAGCCAAGTTAAAGGTAAAAAGTTAAAGAACACAATATGAAACAAAATGATTTACTTACAAGAACTTTTTTGTTTGGAGGAATTGTCTTAAGTTTTTAAGAACACTGCCAAATGATCCTGAACGTAAATTAATTAGGTTTCAAATTGGAAAATCAGCCACTTCGATAGGGGCAAATTATGAAGAATCACAAGCAGGATCTTCGAAAGCTGATTTTAAAAATAAGGTAAAAATTGCCTTAAGAGAAGCTCGGGAAAGCAACTTCTGGCTTCGGATTTTAAAAAATTTAAATGGTTATAATTCAGAAGAATTTCAATTATTGTTAAATGAAAGCGCTGAATTAAAAAATATTTTAGCAGCAATAGTTAACAACACAAAGTTGTAAAACTTTTGAATTTTTACTTTTAACTTGGCTCTTACCTATATATGAAAGATATCCGTACTTTATCACTCGATCAGCTCAAAGAATACTTTGTTTCCCTGGGAGAAAAACCGTTTCGTGCGAAGCAGGTCTATGACTGGCTGTGGAGCAAAAACCTCCATTCGATTGATGAAATGACCAATCTTTCGAAAGGCCTCCGCGAAAAGATTGCGGAAGAATATACCATCAATCCGGTTTCCGTGGACCAGCTCCAGAAAAGTACCGACGGAACCATCAAAAACGGCGTAAAGCTTCATGACGGCCTGCTGGTGGAATCTGTACTGATTCCCACTGAAACGCGTACCACGGCTTGCGTATCTTCGCAGGTAGGATGCTCCCTGAACTGCGAGTTCTGTGCCACTGCCAGGCTGAAACGGATGAGGAACCTTGAAGTCGCCGAGATTGTAGACCAGGTCGCTCTCATCGACAGCCAGAGCAAAATGTATTTCAACAGGCCGCTTTCCAACATTGTCTTTATGGGCATGGGGGAACCGATGATGAACTACAAAAACGTAGTGGAAGCCATCCGCAAAATTACCCAGCCGGAAGGGTTGGGCATGTCCCCGAGAAGAATTACCGTTTCCACCTCCGGGATCCCGAAAATGATTAAAATGCTGGCCGATGATGACCTGCGCGTGAAACTGGCCCTGTCACTTCACTCCGCCATCGAATCCAAACGGAATGAGATCATGCCGTTCTCCGATAAATTCCCGCTGACGGAAATTATGGAAGCGCTTCAGTACTGGTATCAGAAAACCGGCTCCGTTATTACTTTCGAATACTGTGTCTGGAAAGACATCAATGATAGGGACGAAGACATCCGTGCTTTGATCAGATACTGCAAACAGGTGCCTTCCAAGGTAAACCTCATCCAGTATAACCCGATCGGTGACGGAAAATATGACCGGTGCAACAAGCAGGCGGAAGAAAATTATATCCGTCAGCTGGAAAATGCCGGAATTGTCTGTGTGGTGCGGAAAAGCCGCGGTGGTGACATCGATGCAGCCTGCGGACAGCTGGCCAACAAAACCACCGATTAAATTTTCATTAAAAAATCCGGAATTTATTCTTAAGGAATTCCTAAAATCCTACCTTTGTATCCAAATTCTAAGTGATGATGGATTACTTTTCAGGAGAAGACGGATTGCAGAACGTGTATTCTTGGTCAATTCCTATTCTTGCCGCTGTTATCCTGGCTGAACTGATCTACAGCCATGTTTCTGAAGCCAAACTGTACAACGGAAAAGATGTAGCGACCAGCATCTACCTGGCCCTGATGAATTTCGGGCTGGATCTGGTCATGAAGGTTTTTGCGATGGGCGTGATGTTCTTCTTTTACAATCACCGTCTTTTTTCGTGGGAATTCAGCATCTGGTACTGGCTGATCTGCTTTATCGTAACCGATTTCGCCTATTACGTCCTGCATTACGTAGATCACCATTCCCGGGCATTCTGGGCCGTCCATATCACCCATCACAATTCGGAATATTTTAATCTCACCACAGGATTCAGGAGTCCGGTTCTGCAGCCGCTCTACCGGTATCTTTATTTTTCCCCGCTGGCCTTTCTGGGATTCAATCCATGGCACATCATGGTAGTGTATGCCATCGGCCAAGTCTATGGAACCTGGGTTCATACCCAGACGGTGAAAAGCATGGGCATTCTGGAATACATCCTGGTAACGCCTTCCCACCACCGCGTCCATCATGCCTGCAACATCAAATACCTGGACCGCAACATGGGCATGTGCCTGATCATCTGGGATAAACTATTCGGAACTTTTGAAAAAGAAGACCCCAACGTTCCTGTAAAATACGGAATTTACCCGAAAATGCCGGACAACAGACCGGATACCGTACTCTTTTACGAATGGCGGAAAATCTGGAAAGACCTGCGCCAGCCCGGGCTGAAATTCTCGGATCGCGTCAACTATATTTTCAATTCCCCGGGATGGCGGCACGATGGCACCGGAAAAACCGTAAGGCAATACCAAAAGGATTACCTGCGCCGCAAACGCTATCAGGGCTTTAAGCCCTGATAGCGTTTGCCAGGCAATTACTTTTACCAATGAAAAAACTACTTTTACTTTTTACCGTCCTTCTTTCTGCGGCTTTCCATTCGCAGAACTCCCGTCTGCTGAAAATTAAAAAGTACAGAATAGGAATGCTGGACGAAAGGATCAGGGAAACATCAGGCCTGAGCCTGATGAACGGAAAACTATACACCTTTAATGACAGCGGCAATGCGCCTGAGCTTTTCGGACTCGATAAAAAGACAGGAGCCATTATAAATACCGTGACTGTCAATGGAAAGAACAAAGACTGGGAAGCCCTTACCAATGACGGTACCCATTTCTATATCGGCGATTTCGGAAACAATGCCGGAACGAGGAAAGACCTGGAGATCTATAA
>JAKOOI010000602.1 GCA_022701475.1 Weeksellaceae bacterium | reverse complement strand
GCTGCATCGAACCTGTAATATTCCCCGCTGCCGTCGTAATAACCGGCATTGGTCCTTTTTGAACTGTGGTTCAGATAAGAAAGTTCTGCCGAGAGGAAATGCTTAAGCCGGGATTTGGGATCCAGGCTGTAATAGAGTTCAGGCTTTAATTCATAGATTTTGTAATCATCCTCGAATCCAAGATTGTACGGTGTCATCCCCTTCTGTCCGTAAGCAATTTCCATTCCCAGCCACCACCGGCTGTTCAGCTGATGCATATAGCCCACATTAAACCGCTGATCCCGGAAGGGCGCAAAGCTGCTTACTGTAATGATGGAATGGTAATTTCCCTGCTTCTGATCTTCTGAAACCTGAAGCTGTGACGCAGATTGCGGCTGTGAAGATGTCTGGGATTGTTGTGTCTGGGCTGCTCCTGCTGTTATTATCATAGAGAACAGGCAGGACAAAAATTTTCCTTTCATGGTTATGTTTGATAAGTGGGTCAAAAATATAAATTTTTAAGGGTACCACAAAATTAAAATAACAGGCATCAGGAAAATTCTGCTTTTCTGCAAAGTTTTTTTACTTTATCATTGAAATACTGTCTGTTTTCTGTCCCTTCCGGTAATTTTTTATGTAAAGTAATTTTCCTTTTTCATCGTAATATTTCCATGGCCCGAAATAAAACCAGTGCCTTTCGCGAGCGGATATTTCTGTCCCCGACTGCCCTTTTTCCATCAGCTTTCCATTGGGATGGTATTTTCTGGTTTTGGTAACCGTCTTTCTGATGACGTCTTTCTGGTATTTCCTGTCGTTGAACGAGGTCTTCCAGGTTCCCACCTTTTCTCCTTTTTTATACCTTCCTTTCGCGATCAGGACGCCCTCATCGGCAGAATATTCTTCCACCCACTTTCCGTCCCTTTTGTTTACCTGATGCTCATCCTTAACATACTGATTCAGCCTGGAAGTACATGAAGCCAGAGAAAGCATCAAAATAATGGGAATGTAAACTTTACTCATAAAAAAACAGGATTTCCGCAAATATAGGAAATCCTGTTTCAACTCTACAAATGTAGAAACGTTTATTTTTCAGGAAATGACGTTCAGTTCTTTTCCCACTTTCTCAAAAGCGGCAATGGCTTTATCCAGATGCTCCCTCGTGTGCGCTGCAGAAAGCTGTACCCTGATCCTGGCTTTACCCTTCGGTACTACCGGATAGAAGAATCCGATCACGTAAATCCCTTCATCCATCAGTTTTTCTGCCATTTTCTGAGCCAGTGGCGCATCATAAAGCATTACGGGAACGATGGCAGCATCGCCGTCAGGGATGTCAAAACCTTTGGCCTTCATTTCCTTTCTGAAATACGCTGCATTTTCCATCACTTTATCGCGCAGGGAAGTATCCTCAGAAATCATATCCAGCACTTTTAAAGCGGCACCTACGATTCCGGGAGCTAATGAATTGGAAAACAGATAAGGCCTGGAACGCTGTCTCAGCATATCGATGATCTCTTTTTTGCCGGAAGTAAAGCCGCCCAGCGCACCGCCCAGTGCTTTTCCTAATGTGGAAGTGATGATGTCTACCCTGCCCATCACCTCATTGGCTTCATGGGTGCCACGGCCTGTTTTCCCGATAAAACCGGTAGCATGGGAATCATCCACCATCACCAGCGCATCATATCGATCTGCCAGGTCGCAGACCCCCTTCAGATCGGCAACAATCCCGTCCATGGAGAAAACACCGTCCGTCACAATGATTTTAAAACGGTGGTTCTTTTCAGAAGCGGCTATCAGCTGGGCTTCAAGATCTTCCATATTGTTGTTTTTATAACGGTATCTTGCCGCTTTGCACAGCCGTACCCCGTCGATAATCGAAGCATGGTTCAGCTCATCCGAAATAATCGCGTCCTCTTCCGTGAACAAAGGTTCGAAAACCCCGCCGTTGGCATCGAAGCAGGCAGCATATAAAATGGTATCTTCAAGACCCAGAAAGTCAGCAATCTTCTGCTCCAGCTGTTTGTGGATATCCTGGGTTCCGCAGATAAAACGTACCGAAGACATCCCGTAACCATGAGACCCGATCATATCCTGGGAAGCTTTCATCACTTCCGGATGGTTGGAAAGCCCCAGGTAATTGTTGGCACAGAAGTTCAAGAGCTTTTTCCCGTTGGCTTCTATTTCTGCACTCTGTTGGGAAGTGATGATGCGTTCTTTTTTGTAAAGCCCTTCATTTTCAATATTCTGCAGTTCATTCCGTAGATTTTCAAGATACTTTTCAGAGATCATTTCTAATAATTTTTATGATATGCTAATTTAACAAAAAAGGCAGTACCGTAAAGGCTTTTCTATTTTATTCTGAATGCCCGTATAAAAATCATAATATCGGCAAATCAGTCTATTATTTTTGTAGACTAATCGTATATTTGTCTTTAAAACCAGGAAATGAGATTGTCATCCGTACAAAAAATCAGCAATATATCGTCCGAGGATTTCCTTAGAACCTACCTGAAGCCTGCAAAACCCGTTATTCTGGAGGATTTCGTAGCCCCTGAAAGTCCCGCTTTTAAAAAATGGAATTATGAATATTTCAAAACCGTTGCAGGCGAACAGAAAGTTAATATTTATGGCAGTGAAATCGAATCACTGGACAGGGTCGCCAGCAAACCCGTCGGGCAGAGTACCTTTGCGGAATATCTGGATCTGATTGCTTCCTTGCCTACCGAACACCGTCTTTTCCTGTTTAATTTATTAAGCATCAAGCCTGAACTTAAAAATGATATCCGGTACAATGACGTTACGAAAGGAAAAATCTTAAAATGGCTTCCCTTCATGTTTTTCGGCGGTGAAGGGTCAATTACCCGGAACCATGTGGATATCGATATGTCCCATGTTTTCATCACGCAGTTCCAGGGGACCAAAAGAATCTGGCTTTTCCCCTGGGAGCAGTCGGACCTGATGTATAAGCTTCCTTATAATTTCCACTCGATTACCAATATCAAAGAGCCGGATTTTGAAGAATTTCCGGGACTGAAATACATCAATGGCTACGAAGCTGTTATCAGGCCCGGTGAAACATTGTATATCCCTTCCGGATGGTGGCATTATATCCAGTATGAAACGGAAGGATACTCTGTTTCTGTAAGGGCATTACCTTTCAGCTTACGGGAAAAATGGCGGGGATTTAAAAATCTGGTGCTGATCCGGCATTTTGACAATATGATGCGCCATCTGTTCAAAGAAAAGTGGTTCGATTTTAAAGTGGAAAAAGCAAAAAGGAAGGCAAACCGGGCGATCAGACGCCAGAAAACGTTCCGGATTTAACCTGAATCCGGATACCATCTTACAGATGCTTCTGTTTTCCGGAAGACTGTCTCTGTCCGGCCGCGGCCAGCCGGAAACAGGACTGCGGCAGACTATCGTAATTGACAGGTTAAGAACACTAAACCCGCTGAATCTGCAGTTGCCTTTGCGAAAAGGGAAAAAGTGAAACGGATGCCGGAATTCAGATGTAAAGTTCCAGACAAACGATCATCATTTCTGCAAAAGAAATTCCGATATTTCCCTATCCTATTCTTTACGATATGATTCAGTATAAATAAAAACCTTCAGGAGTCCTGAAGGTTTTGCTTTTGATTTTTATCGGCGTAATTATTTCTTTAGAAACTTGATGGATTGATCATGGATCTTAAAGATGTACGTTCCGGGAACCAATTCTGAAATACTGACTGATTCTTCAGGCAGATAAGTGCCTTCTTTCACCCGTTTTCCGTCCATCGCATAAATAACAAATTCAGCGGGCCTTTTGATTCCTTTGAGGAAGATTTCATTTTTTGCCGGATTCGGATAAAGGCCGAATTCCTCCCTGTCCGTTTCAGCCGTACCCAGGGTGGAGTCCATGGTTACAGTAGAGTTCCTTTCCAGGATCTGGTATTCGTAATTGAATTCCACGCTGGCTACCGGGAAAGTAACCGTCTGAACGAAATACTGGTTATTGGTGGTATTGTTCAGGGCAAAGTAAGCCACCTGGCCTCCGGTTCCGTTGACTTTTACCGGTAAAGGAAGCTCGAAGAAACTTACCGCAGGACTGCTCTGGGTCTGGGAAGCTTTGAAAGTAAGCGTGTTCCCGGCCTGTTTCCACCGTATATCATAAATAGGATATCCTTCTCCGTAAATCCAGTCGTTGAAGAAACCGGTAAAGTCCTGCCCTGTCGACTGCAGCAGGGAAGCATTGAAATCCTGGGTCTTTACATAATTATAAGCCAATGCCGGTCTGGCATGATATTGTTGCAGAGCCTGGTAAAAAGCGGTATCGCCAAGAATCCATTTCAGCATCCTTAGTACAAAGGCACCTTTGGAATAGGATAACCTGCCGTTAAAAATGGTTCCGACGCTTGTCAGGTCGGAATCTGCAACGTAAACACTTCCCCCCGGTGCACCGGTTATGTAGTTCTTCTGTACCATGAGGTAATTCATGAAGTCCGCATTGTTCATCAGCAATTTCTCATTGGCAACATGTTCCCCGAAGGTGGCAAAGCCTTCATTCAGCCAGATATCATTCCAGGCACCGCAGGTTACCTTATCTCCGAACCACTGGTGGGCAAGCTCATGCGCAATCAGCCCTCTGCCCCAGGAAGCCATGGAAGACATGGTCTGATGTTCCATTCCGCCGCCGGCCTGGAATTCCATATGCCCGTATTTTTCATTCCGGAAAGGGTAAGGTCCGAAATAGGTTTCGAAGGTATTCATTACCGTTTTGGTCCACTCGATATTACTCATGCTGGCGGTATTGGCAGCGGTTGACGGAAAAACGTAGTTAACAAAAGGGAACGGCGGATTTCCCATGGTATCGTTGATCTTTGTAAAATTGGTGATCGAAAGTGCGATCAGGTAAGCGGCCGTAGGATACTGCGTTCTCCAGAACGTACGCTTCTGGTTGTTCCCCACCAAGGTTTCAGACATCAGTTTTCCGTTGGAAGCCACATTGTACTGGGAAGGGGTGGTGACTTTGATGTCGAACCTTTCAATCTTATCATTTAAGCTTTGTTTGGTCGGGAACCAGTCCTGTGCACCATATGGTTCATTGAGGGTGGAGAGTACTGCCGTTCCGCCCTGTGTTCCGTTGAAGAAAGCATTGTTTGCAGAAGTCGGTGTGCCGGCATAATACACTGTAAGGGAGTCCAGCACATTGGCAGACAGTGCAGAAGCAAAATTAATTTTCAGCTCTTTGGTGGAAAGCTGCTGGAAGCTGAGGTTCTGCCCGTGATAGCTTACCTGGGAAACCGGCATCTGATGGTCCAGGTCGAAATAGATACTGCTTATGGCCTGGGCCGGCTTAAAATGGGAAGTTACCGAGCCGGAAATATTTTTCACCGCCGGATTGATGGTAACGTCCATCCGCTGGTACTGCAGATCGTAGTTAAGCGTATTGGGGTTGATGTTCCCGACTGCCATTTTATGGGCAAAAGATTTCATTTCTTTTGTGACCAGCCCTTTCCTTTCCACATTGTC
>JAKOOI010000601.1 GCA_022701475.1 Weeksellaceae bacterium | reverse complement strand
TGTGAAATATTATAAAAAGCAAAAATAAGTTTTTTTAACGATTTATACTGACGGTTTCCCGGAACCTTGGGCAATATCATCAATTTATATGATGGCTTAAAAGAAAACCCTTTCAGCATTGAACGCTTAAAGGGTCTTAACACGGTCTCCATCAACAATTAGCATTAACCATCAGCTATTAACCATCAGCCATTAACTATCAACCATTAACCATCAGCCATTAATCATCAACCATTAACCGTCAGCCATTAGCCATCAGCCATCAGCCATCAGCCATCAGCCAAAGCTATTCCTTTTCAATAGGATTATCGGTCCTGTGCAGCCGTCTGGCAATTTCCTTATCCATATCTTCGGATTTTTTCATGGCATCCAGTCCTATCCTGGCTTTGTAACCGCCTTTCAGCTGAAGATCTGCATTTCCGCTTTCCTTGTCGATATTCATGCCTTCGATATCCTCGCTGGAGAAGGTAAATCCGTTCATGATCTTCCGGTACTCAGGAAAAGTGACCTGTTTACCGCCTTTAGGAACAAGAGGCAGGATGCGGCTTACTTTTTTGATCCGGATCAGGTTAAAAACATGGTCATTTTCAGCATCTTTCAGGCTGACAATAATTCCCGGCAGTCCGTAAAACGTGTAGGGTCCGTCGCTCACCGGATATTCTTTGCTGAACCAGGCTTCCCAGATGCGGCCTTTGTAGGATGCAGTGGCTTTCTGGCAGCTGATCCCGTCGATTTTCCTGAATTCCTTTTCCACTTTCCATACGGGAGCTTTGATATCCCTGATCACCAGATTGGCCGTTTTGAAACGGTCATAAAGGCTGATGGTTTTACCGGCATAGTCTTTTTCTACGGTATACCCGAGATTCTGATCATAAGTTTTGACAGCCAGCAGTGCCTTGTAGCTCCGGTCTGCTTCATATACCGAATCGCGTTCGTAGCGTACCGCATTATAGAAAAAGGATTTTTTTCCGTCGGTATCCAGGTTCATATACTCGGTGACGGCAGAATCTTTTCTACCGGCATCCGGTTTCATGGTATACTCGTATACGAAACGGTACTGCTGGGCAGAAACCAGCGAAAAAGCGAAAAGAAAAAACAATTTATACATAGTCAGTGATTTTTTATAAATAAAAAATTTTATCACTACAAACATAGTTATAATTTCCGGTTCCGCCGCAAAGGTTTCAAACAAGTTTGATTTTAATTTTCCGACCACTGGTTTTTATTATATATTTGCTCAAATGCAAAAATTTATGAGTAAACTTTCAGACAGAGTCAGCAGGCTGGGCTATTCCCAGACTTTCGTGATGTCCAACAAGGCAAGGGAAATGAAGGCGGCCGGAAAAGATGTGATCAGCCTTACGCTGGGGGAACCGGACTTCGATGTGCCGGATGCCATCAAACAGGCGGCATTTGATGCCATCAACGAAAATTACAGCCACTACTCCCCTGTTCCGGGATTCCTGGAACTCCGGGAAGCCATCTGCAGTAAACTGAAAAGAGATAATCATCTGGAATACAAGCCATCGCAGATCTGCGTTTCCAACGGTGCCAAACAGGCTATTTTAAATGTATTGGCAGCCCTTCTCAACGATGGCGATGAAGTTATTCTTCCCAATCCGTACTGGGTAAGCTATGATGAGATGGTAAAAATGATGGGCGGGGTTTCCGTCATGCTTCCCACTTCTTATGTGACGGATTTTAAGATTACCGCCGAACAGCTGGAAGAAGCCATTACCGAAAGGACGAAAGTGGTGCTCTTCAGTTCCCCGTGTAACCCATCGGGCGGCTACTATACCTATGACGAACTGAAATCCCTGGCCCGGGTAATTGCCAAATATCCGCAGGTAACGGTGATTTCCGATGAGATTTACGAATACATCAATTACGAAACCAAAACCACTTCCATTGCCCAGTTCCCGGAAGTCTACGAACAGACGGCCGTGATCAACGGGATGTCCAAAGCCTTTGCCATGACCGGCTGGAGAATCGGGTATTCCGCCTGTCCGGAATGGCTGGCCAAAGCCTGTGAAAAGATCCAGGGACAGATGACCAGCGGCGCCAATACCGTGGCACAGCGGGCTTCCATCACGGCACTGAAGGCCGATCCTTCTCAATACCAGTATATGATCGATGCCTTCCGCAAGAGAAGGGACCTGGTGTATGACCTGATGAAGGAAATCCCGGGATTCAAGGTGGTCCTGCCGAAAGCCGCCTTCTACTTCTTCCCTGATATTTCCTACTATATCGGAAAGACCCTGAACGGCACGCACATTACCGATTCCGATGATTTTGCGATGTTCCTGCTGGAACATGCACAGGTAGGCTGTGTGGGCGGCGTGTCTTTCGGAAGCCCGGAATGCATCCGTTTTTCCTATGCGGCTTCAGAAGAAGAGCTTATTGAAGCCATGAGAAGGATAAAAGAAGTACTGCAACAGTACAGTTAAAGGTTCCGGCAGACAGCCTGCCGGAATGCCCGGAATGATCTCAATTAACCATCAACATAAACCCATCATTTTTCAGGAATGAATTTTTTAAAAAAACTGACCATTGCCACCAGCATTGCCGCAGCAAGTTACTGCGGATATGCCTACGGACAGGATTTCCAGTGGAAAGAAGCCCGATCCAACGGCTACACTTACCGGTATGTAACCAATGATCCTACTGCCGCACGGTATTACACCTTAAAGAACGGACTTACCGTAATCCTGAGCCCCACCAAAAAGGACCCTAGGATACAAACGTACATTGCCACCAAAGCAGGCAGTAAAACCGATCCGGCAGATCATACCGGCCTTGC
>JAKOOI010000597.1 GCA_022701475.1 Weeksellaceae bacterium | reverse complement strand
ATTCTTAATGCAAGGCTTTGAAAAAAATGTCAGCCGCCAAAACGGAATGAATTGGGAAAACATCAGAGAAAAGCTTGAAAACAGTCCGCACAGCATATGGCCGCTCTATCAGGTGGAACAAAACCGGCATGAGCCTGACGTGATTTCATATGATCTAGCTACGGATGAATCTCTCTTTTTTGACTGTTCTTCTGAAAGCCGTTCCGGATGCAGAAGCCTGCTATAATCACCATGTCCCGGACTGCGGGAAAGCCAGTAAACCCCATGGCAATGCCGTAGACAATGCATCTGAAATGGGAATTGAGGTGCTTACGGAGGATCAATACAGGATGCTTCAGGCTTCAGGCCCTTTCGATCTGAAAACATCAGACTGGATATAGACTCCGGAACAGATCCGTTCACTTGGCGGTGCCCTTTTTTGTGATTTCCGGTACAATACGGTCTTTACCTATAATAACTGGGCTGATTCCTACTATGCGGCGCGCGGCTTCCGGGGCAGCCTGAAAGTTTGATCCGGTTAATATTATGTTAAATCGGAAGTCTATTAAAGGCTTACTTTGTTAATTTTCAGTAAATTTATATCATTGTATTGATGATTTACTTATTTTTATCCTTACCGGAAATTAAATAAATACCAATAAAACTTATGAAAAAAACGATCTTACTGAGTACGGTAACTGCGCTCATGCTTATGATGAACTGCAATAAAAAACCTGAACCGGCAGCTCCGGATCAGCTGGTCACCGATACGGCAGTCGCGCCGGAAAAAAGTGCGGACACATTAGGTGCCAAATCATTCTGCTACATAGGAGTAACCGGAAAAGATACTGTTTTTGTGAGCATTGACGATAATCTCGGAACCATCACCGGCAAAATGGCTACCAAAAATTATGAAAAAGACAGCAACAAGGGCACCTTATCCGGGTTTAAATCCGGTGACACGCTGAAACTGACGTATGAATTTGCGTCTGAGGGCGTATCCGGCAATAAAAACGACCTGTATTTCCTGCAGACTAAAGACGGCCTTAGTGAAGGAATCGGCGAACGGGATGCATCCGGCACCAAATACGCCAGTGAAAAGAAAATTACCTACACCGGCGGAAGAATGCTGAAACCTGCCGACTGTTCGCAGGTAACAGAATCCCTGAAGTAAAAGAAAGAGATCAATAATAAAAGAGTCCGTCTCACAACTGTTGAAAACGGACTCTTTTTATGATTTTTCCCGACCTACTGTCTGAGAATGATTTTCGTACAGTCGATTCTAAACCCACATTATTGAGTTGTGAGACTGATTCTTTTTAAAGTTCTTCCCGGATCATGGCAATCAGTTCCTCTACCGGTTCATCCGGCGTGTTCCATGAAGTAATGAGGCGGATGGCGGAATGGTTCTCTCCTACTTTTTTCCAGACATAAAAATCAAACTTTTCAGCCAGTTTCAGGATAAGATCATCCGGTAAAACAGGAAAAATCTGGTTGGTACAGGTTTCGGAGAGGAAACGTATATGCCTCTCTCCCATCGCTTTTTTGATTTTCATGGCCTGCCGGTTGGCGTGCCTGGCCAGGTCGAAATACAGATCATTTTTCATCAGCTCCAGAAATTGTATTCCCAGGATTCTTCCCTTGGCCAGCAGCGCTCCTTTCTGCTTGATATTAAAGGCAAAATCCTCCTGCAGTTCTGTGTTGCCGATCACAATGGCCTCTCCTATCAATGCTCCGTTTTTGGTTCCGCCGAGATAAAATATATCGGTCAGAGAAGCTACTTTTTCCAGCGTCAGGTCGCTGGTTTCGGCGGTCAGTCCATGTCCCAGCCTTGCGCCATCCATGAAAAGATAGAGCTTATGTTCCTTACAGAATACTGAAAGTGCCTCCAGTTCTGCGGTGGTATATACGGTACCGAGTTCCGTGGAATTTGAAATATAGACCAGCTTCGGCATCACCTGGTGCGGCACATTCCTGTGGCTTTCCAGTACGGGTGCAATGTCTTCCGGTGTCAGTTTTCCGTCTTCTTTATCGATACCGATAATTTTATGCCCTGTAGCTTCGATCGCTCCGGTTTCGTTATTCAGGATATGGCCGGTAGCAGCAGATATCGCACATTGGTAAGGCCTGAGTATGGAAGAAATAACCAGAAGATTCGCCTGGGTTCCGCCTGAAACGAAATAAACGGCCGCTTCAGGATTACCGGCTTTCTCGCGGATGATTTCTTTTGCCTGTAAGGAATATATATCTTCGCCATATCCTGCCTGCTGATCGAGATTATGCCTGAATAGCGCCTGCAGGATTTCCGGATGGCAGCCCTCTGAATAATCGTTTTTAAAAGAAAATTTCATAAGGCAAAA
Organism: Weeksellaceae bacterium; assembly: GCA_022701475.1. Classification (GTDB taxonomy): domain Bacteria; phylum Bacteroidota; class Bacteroidia; order Flavobacteriales; family Weeksellaceae; genus Chryseobacterium. The sequence goes on along the minus strand of JAKOOI010000597.1, from coordinate 2,751 downwards.
GTAAAAAAAGTAAAAGGAACAATACCCCGGATCTGATAATATTTTGTTAGATTTGTCTCTCATAAGATCTAACATTTTGAAAGCCACCCTTACCGAAGAAAACTACCTGAAAGCGCTTTTTCATCTTGTTGACCATGAAAATAAGGTCACCATCAATGAACTCAGCAAATTCCTGTCTGTAAAAATGCCGAGTGTAAACAATATGATGAAGAAGTTTGCAGAAAAAAACTGGGTACGCTATGAAACTTATAAGCCGCTGGTGGTGACCGAAAGCGGAAGACGCGAAGCTGCCCTGGTGGTGAGGAAGCACCGGCTGACCGAAATGTTTCTGGTTAAAAAAATGAATTTCGGATGGGAAAATGTACACGAAATCGCCGAACAGCTGGAGCACGTCCACTCTGCTGTCTTCTTCGATAAGATGGATGAAATCCTGGATTATCCCAAATTTGACCCGCACGGAGAGCCGATTCCTGACAAAGACGGTAATATCATTGCGCAGGATTTACAGAAACTGAGCTCCTGCGAGCCCGGTAGCACTGTCGTTTTTGCTTCAGTTACCCTTTCTGACGATGCGTTCCTCAATTATCTTACGGAAAGGAACCTCTTGCTGAATAAAGAAATCCACATTATCAAAATTGAAAGCTTTGACAGATCTATGACCGTGGAGATTGAAGGAAAACAGGAAATCCTGAGCAGAAAAGCCACCGACAAAATATTGGTAAAAGCCTGATCCCTACTCTACTTTTGCTTGTCAGATTAATTTTTTGAAGCGTTGGTAAAAGTTTTAAAATATGGACATCCGATGCCGGTAATTGGTTAGCATGATATGCTGGTCTTATCTGCTGTACTTTTACACAGCTCTGTTTTCTTTATCATGCACCAATCCTTCACCGTTTATTAGTTTACAAATCTTTAGAGATGTATTTTTAAAGACTGGCCATGCTTCATCTGAAAAATCAGTCTTGTACGGATTCTGTTCCGGATCAGCGTGGACACAAATTCAGGAAGTCTTATTTGCCGTTTATAAAAGAAAATTGTGCGAGTCTGATGAAAATTTCATTTCCCCTATAAGACTTTTCCTGAGGCTTGCAGAACAAGTGATAAAAAAATGCCCTGTCCAATCCCTAGCTGTTTATTAGTTGAGATTTTGCCGGGAATACAGTAGTTACCAATATCTGATAAGATGATAGCTCAATTTCTATAAAGGAATGCTGATGCATTGATTATGATCATTCATACAGCCAAGTTTCATTATCACACAAAAAAATACACTTTCGTACTATATAATTGTTACGGATGTATTTCCACAGACCGGATAATAATCATATACCTGTAAAATCGGCCCCTACTGGCCTCTGTTCCGCACCGGTACAGAAATAGAATTCAAAAGCTGCTGTTTATCTGTTATGTAAGAAAAACAACATAAAGCTGATAAATAATTTTTCCATATTGTTTAAATACTTCCCCAGGATGTTCAGCGAACGAAAAGAAAAAGCTCCTGTCCAATCCCTAGCTGTATTTTACGGAGATTTTACTATGAATAAAGTAGCTGACGATATCAGTTAACCTGATTCCGGCGGAACCTCACAAATTGATTGATGATGCGTATCCGGTTCCAGCTTATTTTATGAGTGATGAAAGCAGTTTATACCGGATATAGACAGGATTTAATACATTCTTACTACAGGGAACCTGTTATTGCTACTGTCTACACTGCTGCCAGTCTCTTTCTGCAATCAATGAATGGCAAGGCGGTAATCAGTGGATTGATGATACAAGAATATGATCACTTTTACTTCATTATACGCTCTTCTACCCCACTCGGTTATAGGTGAATGAACGACAGGAAAAAGTAAATGAAAATGAAAATCCTTATTCCAATCCCTAAATAAACATATAAGATGTATTTGCTGAATATCCATTTTACACTAAAACAATAGTACCGGTACCTGCTTTCCGGGAAATCTACGGATTACTTCCTGATGATCAAGCATGTCTGCTGTTGACCGGAATAGTTCAAAACGTAAAATATGAGCTGGTCCTGAACGGGAAAAAATAAAATTTCGTCTATCCAATCCCTAGCTAATAATAATACTGATAGAAAAACGGCTGATTGTGATAAATAAGCGAATCTGGCGCCTTAATCTTCATGCATAGACCTTTTATTTACAAATCACTAAAATGTTGCAGACAATACCGTATGATTCTTAATAAAAATCTGCAATGGCCTGGTAAAGTTGTCTGTAAGGTATCACCGTCGTTCCCAATACCCACCGGAAAGCTTCCATCTTTTGTTATCCTGCCGGTCTTTCCTGATATCTTTTCATACGATAAGCAGCTATCACCGGAAATTACAGTCTCTATCCAATCCCTAGCTAATTACTTATATGGATATAACATATTCTGTAATCATTTGATTATCAGGTATTCAAAAACTGTTTTTCAGTATTCCGGTGACCTGTTCAATTTCTTCCGGTGTATTGAAATAGTGCGGTGACAGTCTCACGATACCGTCAATATTTTTCCTGGTAAAATCAATTACGGCCGAATTTTTATAAGTTACCGAAAAGGAAACCTGATGGTCTTTTAAAACTTTCTGAATCTTATCCAGATGACCGTCAGCACGCGAGAAGGTCACAATGCTGCTCAGGTGATTTCCCCAATCCCAGACCGTGAAACCGCCGGCTTCAAGATGTTGTCGCAGCCTAACGGATAGATTCCTGTTGTAGGCTTCAATGAAAGGTAGCCCGA
>JAKOOI010000566.1 GCA_022701475.1 Weeksellaceae bacterium | reverse complement strand
AATGTAGCAATGTAACAATGTACTAATGTAACAATGTAACAATGTACTAATGTAACAATGTAACAATGTACTAATGTAACAGTATAGTGATACAATAAAACCTGGATATGCCAATATGACGATTATTAGTCCAATAATATGAAAATAATACAATGCGTGTAATAACTTATTATGCATCATTATAATCCTTTTTCATTGCTACAACATCAGATTATTGAATTATTGGATTGTTACACCTGTACATTGTTACATTGTTATATTATCCTATTGTTAGATTAATTTTTTTATCTTCGTGCAATCATTTAAACATCTGCCTTGGCTTCAAAGGAAAAGGAATTTGCGCAGCTTATCAAGGATAATCAGGGACTGATTATCAAGGTTTCGCGGCTGTATACCAATTCGCTGGAAGATGAGGAAGACCTCTTTCAGGAAATTGTGCTCCAGCTTTGGAGAAGCTACGATTCCTTTAAAGGCAATTCCAAAATCTCTACCTGGATGTACCGGGTGGCCCTGAATACTGCCATTACCCTGTTCCGTAAAAAGAGCAAAAGCCTGCCCACCAACGAACTGGACATCAACCATGCAGATTTTATAGAAGATGATGATGAAAAACAGCAGCAGGTATCCCTTTTATATACGGTAATAAAGACCCTTCCCAATGTAGAACGGGCCATCGTCATGATGTACCTGGATGACTTGCCATACAGGGATATCGCAGAAAACCTGGGTATTACCGAAGTCAATGCCCGCGTAAAAATGAACAGACTGAAGAAAACCCTTAAAGAACAGATGGAAAAATATGCCTGAATTCGATTTAGACAGTTTTAAGAAAACATGGCAGGAACAACCTGTTCAGCAGAAATACGGCAGCGGTGAGATCCTTCAGATGCTCAACAGGAAATCACGGAATTACGTAAAATATATCTTCTGGATCAGCGTGGCAGAATTCCTGTGCTTTACCCTGATAGGACTTTTTTACATCATACAGGGAAAAGAGCCGAATTCATTCCTCAATATTCTCGAAAAACTGGGCGTGCGGCAGACCCGGGAAATGGAAACTGCATTTGATATCATTTACCTCATTCTTAAAATCATGAGCCTATCCGTTACCGCCTATTTCGTGTACCGTTTTTACCGGAATTATAAAGAAATCAGGATTGAAGAAAACCTGAAAAAATTCATCCTCAAAATCATCCAGTTCAAAAAGACGGTGAATGCTTTTATCCTGATCAACATTGTTCTTCTGGTCATATTCACCTCCATCTTTACGGTTTTTGTAATTTACATTCTCAATACCCAGAATATAGAACTCACCAATGCTACCCTTGCAGGATTTATCGCAGGCATTGTGATAAGCACTGTATTTACAGTGGTAATGGTGTGGCTGTACTATAGGGTAGTCTATGGAATCATCATCAGAAAACTTGATCGCAATCTTACCCAACTGAAAGAAATAGACGCGCAGGAAGTCTGAGCCGGAAGCATGGGTTTAAGATATAATCATTAATTTTATCGTATCAAATGTTTTACGGTATGAAAATATCTTATGTCCACGGCGCTTCGGATATCCCGTTGCTGGGAGAGACCATCGGTCAGAATCTTAGAAGAACGGTCGAAAAGTTTCCGGACCAGGAGGCTCTGGTTTGTGTCCATCAGAAGTACAGGGCTACCTATCAGGAGTTCTATAACCAGACCACAGCGGTTGCCAAAGCTTTATTATTTGCCGGTGTGAAATCCGGCGACCGGATCGGGATCTGGTCTGCCAACCGCTACGAGTGGGTGCTGCTTCAGTATGCCACTGCCAGAATCGGTGCGATCCTGGTAAATATCAATCCCGCTTACCGGACGAGCGAACTGATCTTTGTAATCAATCAGTCGGAAATGTCCCATATTTTCTCTTCCCTGAGCTTTAAATCCAGTGATTATAAGAAGATGATTGCCGACGCCCGGGAATTCTGCACTACCCTGCAGTCCGAAGTTTTCTTTAATGACAGCTGGGATCAGTTTGTGAACAACGGACAGGAAATTTCAGATGAACTTCTGAGCAGTTTCGAAGAACATGTGCAGTTCGATGATCCGGTCAACATACAGTATACTTCCGGAACTACCGGATTCCCGAAAGGAGTAACGCTTTCTCATCACAATATATTAAACAACGGATACTTCATCGGGATCCGGCTGAAATATACGGAAAAAGACAGGGTCTGCATCCCGGTACCTTTTTACCACTGCTTTGGCATGGTAATCGGAAACCTTTGCTGTACGGCACATGGCGCCTGTATGGTGATCCCCAATGACAGCTTCGATCCTGAAATAACCCTGCAAACAGTGTCTGATGAAAAATGCACTTCGCTCTATGGTGTTCCGACCATGTTTATTGCCGGGCTTGCCGTAAAGAATTTCGAGTCCTTTGACTTTTCGCATTTACGGACCGGCGTTATGGCCGGCTCTGTCTGTCCGCCTGAAATTATGAAAAAAGTGGAAAGCCTGATGAACATTAAAGAAATGAGCATCTGCTACGGCATGACTGAAACCTCACCGGTTTCTACGCAGACGCTGATCGGGACACCGTTTGAAAAGCAGATCAATACCGTCGGGACGGTCCAGGACCACCTGGAAGTTAAAATTATTGACGATGCCGGCAGAACCGTTCCCCGGGGAGAACACGGTGAGCTCTGTACCCGCGGATATTCCGTTATGCTGAAATACTGGAATGATCCTGAGAACACGAAGAAAGTAATCGACACCGGCCGCTGGATGCATACCGGAGACCTGGCGGTGATGGACAGCGAAGGATATGTCACCATTTCCGGCAGAATCAAAGACCTCATTATCCGGGGCGGCGAAAATATCTCTCCGAAAGAAATTGAAGATTTCCTGTACACGTATCCCAACATCCTGGATGTTCAGATCATCGGGGTTCCGAGTGAAAAGTTCGGGGAAGAAGTGATGGCCTGGGTAAAGGTGAGGCCCGGGTTTCAGGTCTCTGAACAGGAGCTTATGGAATACTGCCAAGGGAGGATCGCTCATTACAAAGTCCCGAAATACTGGAAATTCGTGGATGAGTTCCCGATGACGATTTCAGGAAAGGTCCGTAAAGTAGAGATGCGGGAAATTTCAATGAAAGAACTGGGCCTGGAAATCAAAAGCTGAAATTCAGTATAAAAAAAAGCATTTCAAAATGAAATGCTTTTTTTTATCGTATTAAAGTTCTTTTCTCAGCCTCGCTACCGGAATATTGAGCTGTTCGCGGTATTTGGCAATGGTTCTTCTGGCAATATTATAGCCCTGCTCTTTCAGGATGAGTACAAGGGCATCATCCGTAAGCGGTTTCCTTTTATTTTCTTTGCTGATGACCTCCTGAAGGTGGGTTTTGATTTCCTTCGTGGAAACCTCTTCCCCGTCGTCATTGGTAAGGCTGTCTGAGAACAGGTCTTTCAGGTAAATGATCCCGTTCGGCGTATCGGCATATTTGCTTTTTACCACCCGGGAAATCGTGGAGATGTCAAATCCGGTAATATCGGCCACATCTTTCAGGATCATCGGTTTCAGGGATTTATCATCGCCGGTGATAAAGTATTCTTTCTGGAATTTTACAATGGCGGTAATGGTCTGCAGCAAAGTGTTCTGACGCTGATTAATGGCATCAATATACCATTTTGCCGCATCCAGTTTCTGCTTGATGAAAAGGGCAGCCTGCTTATGCTCGGAAGAGTTTTTATCGTGGGAATAGGTGGTGAGGATATCTTTGTATTCTTCGGAAACCCTCAGCGTCGGCGCATTCTTGCTGTTCAGCATCGGGATTACCTGGCCGTCTTTTACCTGGATTACAAAATCCGGGATGATTTCCTGATTGATGGTAATGGTCTGGGTATCGAAGTTTCCGCCTACTTTAGGAGAAAGCTTTGCAATCTCCTCCAGCGCATCCCTCAGGTCTTCTTCCTCAATATCATATTTCTGTATAATCTTATTGTAATGCTTATTCGTTAAGGCATCGAACTGATAGCGCAGAATGTTGGCAGCCAGGGAAACCGCTTTATCCGAGCTGACTTTCTTTTCGATCTGTAATAAAAGGCATTCCTGCAGCCCTCTTGCCCCAACTCCCGGCGGATCCAGCTTCTGCACATAATTTTCAAGGATGTCATCTACTTTTTCTTTGGTGGTGTAAATCCCCTGTGAAAACGCAAGATCGTCTACCAATGATTTGATTTCCCTTCTCAGATAGCCGTCGGTATCCAGGTTTCCGATGATGTATTCTGCGATTTTTTCGTCTTCTTCGCTGATGTTTACGAGATGGATTTGCTCAAGGAGGTAATCATAGAGGGACTGCCCTTCCGTGAGCAGGCTTTCATTATCAAATTCTTCGTCGTCCGGGGAATAGTTGCTGGATGCTGTTTTATAGTTCGGCTCGTCATCGTAAAGATATTGGTCCACATCAAAATCGGTTTCAATGCTTTCCGTGCCCTCCGTCTCATAAGACTCTTCCAGGGAAGCATATTCATCTTCCGTTGATTCTTCTTTTGCAATTTCCAGGGCAGGGTTTTCTTCCAGTTCTCTCTCGAGCTCTTCCTCAAACTCCAGGGTGTGAAGCTGTATCAGTTTCATCAGCTGAATCTGTTGCGGAGCAAGCTTCTGGCCTAGTTTGAGTTGTAAGTGTTGTTTAAGCATATTTTTTTACTGATGGTGTTTTAACATAACATAATCTACGAATTTAATGAATATTTTCCATATAGAAAGATTTTAGCACGATTTTTGCTTTTAAGGTCGTAAGAATAATGACTATTTTAAAAATAAAAAAGCCTCATCCCTGCTGATGAGGCTTTTTTATACCGGAAGTTTTTCCGGATCCCTTCGGTTGTCCCAGAATGCCAGGACTTCCACAGTATCCCTGTGAACGCGGTAATACATTGAAAAATTCCTGTCTACCAATACATATCGTACACCCTCAATTTCAGATAGGGAACCAACAGAAGGATTTCCGACAATCAGTTTTTCCTTCTTCTCAACCTCCTTTCTAAGTTTCCTTGAATACTTTTCAGAAGAGTTATGTACATTCCAATATTTTAAGGTATCAGCAAAAGAAAGCAAAGCTTTTTTTGTCCATTTTATCTGAAACATTGATCTATTATTTCTCTGGATTCTTTTTCGGTAAAAAATTCCTTCTGATCTGCCTGCAGGATTCCTTCAGCCAATTGCTCTTTCTGCCATTCCGTAAGCTTTTCCTCGTGGCTGATTTCAAACTTTATTTTCAGTTCCTGCAAGAGGGTTTTCAGCAGGTTGATCTGCTTTTCATTTTCCGTATGGATGGTAATGGTATTCATTTGTATGATTTTTCAGTAAAGGTATAAAAAAAATCCTTCCGTTTTAAGGGAAGGATTGTATCATAAATCTGGTTATAAAGGTCATAGCTGGCGCCCGTCTTTACAACCGTTCATTAAAATTCTGCATTTTTCGGAGTTCTCGGGAAAGGGATTACGTCTCTGATGTTCGTCATACCGGTTACAAAAAGCACCAGTCTTTCCAGTCCCAGTCCGAATCCCGCGTGCGGCACGGAACCGAATTTCCTGGTGTCCATATACCACCACAGCTCATGCTCATCCACATGCATTTCTGCCATTTTCTGTTTCAGGACATCCAGTCGGGCTTCTCTTTCAGAACCGCCGATAATCTCACCGATGCCCGGGAAAAGGACATCCATAGCCGCAACGGTTTTGTTATCGTCATTCAGCTTCATGTAGAAAGCCTTGATTTCTTTCGGGTAATCGAACAGGACCACCGGGCTTTCAAAATGCTTTTCCACCAGGTACCTCTCATGCTCGGACTGAAGGTCCGTTCCCCAGTTTTCTACCGGATACTGGAATTTCCCTTTCTTATTTTCTTTGGAATTCAGCAGAATCTCAATAGCTTCCGTATAGGAAACCCTTTTGAAACGCTTGGAAACCACATTTTCCAGCTTTTCAATCAGTCCTTCTTTCGCCCTTTCCTTTTCAGGTTTGGACTTCTGTTCTTCTGCAAAGCGTTTGTCCAGGAAATCCAGATCGTCTTTGCAGTGATCCAGTACATACTGAATGACATATTTCAGGAAATCTTCTGCGAGATCAATATTATCTTCCAGGTTATTGAAGGCCACTTCCGGTTCGATCATCCAGAATTCCGCAAGATGCCTTGTCGTATTTGAGTTTTCAGCACGGAACGTAGGCCCGAAGGTATAAATTCTACCCAATCCCATAGCAGCCGTCTCGCCTTCCAGCTGTCCGGAAACCGTAAGGTTGGTCTTCTTGCCGAAGAAATCCTGTGCAAAATCAATATCTCCCTGTTCGTCTCTCGGAATATTATTTAAATCGAAGTTGGTTACCCCGAACATTTCCCCTGCCCCTTCGGCATCCGCTCCTGTAATCACCGGTGTGTTGATGTAAAAGAACTGGTTCTGGTTAAAGAAGGAATGGATGGCAAAGCTTACGGCGTGGCGTACCCTGAAAACCGCTCCGAACAGGTTGGTCCTGAATCTGAGGTGTGCCTGTTCCCTCAGTACTTCCAGGGAATGCTTTTTTGGCTGGAGAATGGTTTTGTCTCTTTCCTCGGTAAAGTTATCCCCTAAAACGGTAATTTTCTTGGCAACAATCTCAACGCTTTGCCCGGCACCCTGGCTTTCCACCACTTCACCCACAATCTTCAGCGACGCAGCCGTACTGATCTTACTGATAACCTCTTCATCGAAATTTTCAAAATCAACAACAATCTGCAAATTATTGATCGTAGAACCATCATTAAGCGCAATGAAGCGGTTGGCACGGAACGTTCTTACCCAGCCGTAAACCGTAATGTCATGATGTAATACTTTCCTGTAATCCTGTAGGATTTCCTTAATGGTCTGCTTTTTCATTTGTTGATTAAAATTTTTATGTAAAAATTAATGTCTGCAAAGGTACAAAAAACGTTTTAAGACTTAAATACTTCTGATCGTTTAATTTTCCTGCACAAAAAATTAATGCATAGCCGGTTCGGAACGGCTTGTATTCAGGAAAACAGCTAATCAAAAAAAAACATTTTATATTCAGATCTCATTATTTAAATGAGCTTTAATTAAAAATAACCGTCTTCTTAACATGCCTGCCTTTTCTGATTCTCCAGGCATGATAAAAACCCGGAACATCATACCCGTTCCTGAAATTTACCCCGTCTGATTCTGAACCTGACACCAAAGAATTGAAGAAAAAATATGAAGAGCAAAAAGTGGTTGAACTGTGGAATGACCGCACCGTTTCCAGCATCTTGCAGCAAATCTTGTTTTATTCCGAAACCGGACTGCTGAAAAAAAATGAAGCCCGGATCATCCTACGGGAGCTCACTGAACTCATAGAATATATTGAAGAGAAAACGGAAAACGACCCGAAATTCAGATTGTATGAAAACGAACTCATGCACCTCTCAAATGATATCTTTTTCCACCATCCGCAACAGTCGCTGTTTGCGATTTCAACGAATATGTTCGGGTATATTCTGATTGATGATGACAGGACCTGCCTTGAAACACGGAATTACTTTGAGCACCAGATAAAAAAATCAAAGTCCATGAATACTTCCGGAAACCGGGACCGGAAAATATTTTTCAATACAATGTATGGACAGATCGAAAGTCTGGGAGGAAAATTAAGCTAAGCTTATGGTTTATGGTTTATGGTTTATGGTTTATGGTTTATGGTTTATGGCAAAATTACTCATCCTTCTTTGAAGGGACCAGGAAAACATCGATAAGACCTTCCGGAAGCTGCATTTTAATGAATCTTTCTTCGCGGTTGACTTCCATGATCCAGTCTTTGATCATCGGGATCACCACTTCTTTACCGTCCAGATTGGTAACAAAATACACCTGCGCCGTCTGATCGTTTACCGAGCGGATCACCCCACAGTCGTTATCATTCTCATCAAGGATATTATAACCGATGATCTCGTGGTAATAAAACTGATTTCCGGTAAGTTTAGGCAGTGTAGACAACGGAAGGTACACATTTTTCCCCAACGACTGGTCTACCAGGGCTTCGGTAGAATTTTTGAAAGCGATATTCAGCGCGTCCAGTTTGCTCCATGATGTTTTTTCTACAAAAAAAGGAACCAGCAGTCCGTTGATTTCAACAAAAATAGAATCCAGTCTACTGTAGAGTTCCGGCTGATCGGTATCCAGTTTGAGGATGACGTTCCCGGCAAGCCCGTGTCTTCTTGTAATTTTTCCCAGCAGATAGCAGTCTTCCTTTTTCATGTCCTGAAATATTGTATTGAGATAAAATGAATATGATTAAGTCTTATGATATGAAGGTTTTAAACAATAAAGACACGAAAAAATCGTGCCTTTATATTGTATTTTCTTCAGAGAATTAAGCCTGAGTTTCTTCAGTTCCTTCTGCATCAGCAGCAGGAGCCTCACCTTCAGCAGCTTCTTCAGCAGGAGCATTGGCAGCTTCTTCAGCAGCTTTTGCGTCCGCTTCAGCCTGTGCAGCAGCAGCGATTCTGGCTTCGTTTACTTTGGTTTCAGCGTCAAAAGCAGCTTTTTTAGCATCGGATTTAGCTGTTGCCAGACCTTCTACTTTACCTTGTACTTTTGCTTCTTTACCTTCTACCCATGCATTGAATCTCTTCTCAGCTTCCGCCTCATCAAAAGCTCCTTTAGCAACACCACCTTGTAAGTGTTTTTTGTAAAGTGCTCCTTTGTAAGAAAGGATTGCTCTTGCCGTATCAGTTGGCTGAGCACCGTTGTTTAACCACTTTACAGCAGAATCAACATTCAAATCGATTGTTGCAGGGTTGGTGATTGGGTTGTAAGTTCCCAGTTTTTCGATGAATCTTCCATCTCTTCTTGCTCTGGAATCTGCAACCACGATGTGGAAGAAAGGCTTTCCTTTTTTACCGTGTCTCTGTAATCTGATTTTTACTGACATAATTTTTGAATTTTACGGGAACTCGTCCCAGTTAAATATTTTAAGAGTGCAAAGATAAACAAAAAAAATTACTGAACAATTAATAAATGTAACAATTTACCGATGTATCAGTTTACCAATGTATCAGTCTACCAATGTATCAGTCTACCAATGTATAAGTTTACCAATGTATCAATGTAGAAATGTCTCAATATAACAGTGCACAAATAGGATAACAACTACTTTGTATTATATCGCTCCGGCTATCTTATTGTTACATCATCAGATTGTTACATTATTACATTATTACATTGTTATATTGTTATATTGTTACATCATTCCATTGCTACATTATACCACGCCCATATAAAACAGCCCCAGGCATTTCTGGTTTTCTTCAATGGTAAGGGATTCTTTCAGATGGTCTACCAGCTTCGGTGAACTCCAGTAGCATCCGATTCCGTTTGCCGTACAGGTAAGGTACATATTCTGCACTGCCATAGATACTGCTGCTATCTCTTCCCAGTCCGGAACCAGTCCGCTGAAATTGACAATAATGGAAATGACAGTATCTGCTTTGTTGATTTTATAACCGATATCCTGAAATTTCTTTTCCAGGAATACCTGTTCAGGCTGTGTAGCCTTATAGATGCCCTGCATCTCGGAAGCCAGCCTCCCTTTTTCTTCGCCCCTGAACACCTTGAAACGCCACGGTTTTGTGCGCTTATGGTTGGGAGCCATTACTGAAGCCTGCAGGACAGCTTCGATAATCTCCTGAGGAATTTCTGCCTCCGTATAATCTTTCGGGAAAATACTCCTTCTCTGCTCTATGATTTCTTTTAAAACGTCTGCTTTATTCATGCAGCGAATTTACGAAAAAGATGGAAGCCGGAAGCGGGGCTGAAAGAAGTTTAATAATGAATCAGAAGCCAGAAGCCAGAAGCCTAGCAAAGTTACTTTTTACTTTTTACTTTTTACT
>JAKOOI010000539.1 GCA_022701475.1 Weeksellaceae bacterium | reverse complement strand
TCTGCCCTGCTTCCGCTGAAAGTGAACAAAGACATTCAGGACGAACTGAAAAAAATAGAACAGGAAAATGACCTGGTGCTGTTGTCAAAGTTCAACATCCTGATTAATGAGAACCTCAGGAATGAACCCTCCGCTTTTATCTATGAAAAGGTAGGTTCTCAGTTCCAGCATTATTTCTTTGATGAATTCCAGGATACCTCAGAACTTCAGTGGCAGAATTTCCTTCCGTTAAGAGACCATTCCGTATCCACTGAGAATACTTCCTTTACCTTAGTGGGAGACCCCAAACAGAGTATTTACCGTTTCCGGGGCGGGGAAAGCAAGCTGATGCTGGACATCATCAACAAAAAGGAAATCTCACCCAGACAGGCGGAATTGTTTGTATTGAAGGACAATTGGCGGAGTGCGAGAAATATCGTTCGCTTTAATAATGACCTGTACCGGTTCCATTCCGGTATCCTGGAAGAGGAACATCAGCATATTTTCGGAGTAGATGCGGAACAGAATCCCAAATCGTCCAAGGAAGGAAGGGTAAAAGTGAATCTGATCGAAAACCTGACCAATGAGGATTTTTATACCGATACTTCAGAACGGATGCGGAAAGATATACAGGAAGTGCTGGACAACGGTTTTTCTTTTTCTGATATTACCATTCTTTGCCGCGGAAATTTCGATATTTTCAGCTATTCCCAGAAGCTGGGAAATCTCAAGGTACGGTACAAAGGGGAAGAAACCAATATCAAGACCATTTCAGACAAAGGATTGACCCTTGAGCTATCCAACACCCTGAAAGCCGTCATCGAATTCCTGAGATGGGAAACCAATCCGAAAAACAAGCCGGACCTGATTATGATGATGTACTACCTGAATAAGCTGGGGAGGATACGGATGAAAGATTTCACCCTGGAAATGAAGGAAATCCTGGATATAGAATCCCATGAACAGACGCTGGCATTCATTCAGAATACATATGGGCTTACCTTAAGGCAGGACAACTTCCCCAGGTTCAACCTCTATAATTTTGTGGAATATTACATCAACGAATTTTCCGTAGAAAACAAAGAAACCGATTTCCTGCTGAACTTCATGGAAATGCTGTTCAATTTTACCCAGAATGCCGGCGCCAGTACCAAGGAATTCCTGAAATACTGGGATGAGGAAGCTTCAGCATATACAATCCAGGCTTCTGAGAATATTGATGCGGTACAGATCATGACGATCCATAAAGCCAAAGGACTTGAATTTCCGGTAGTTTTCATTCCGATGATGAACAAAAACCGGGATGCTGAATTTACCAATTGGTTTGAAACCACTCAGGATACCGCTTTAAAATCCGTAAACATCAACCAGTTCAGTAAAAACCTGGAGGTCTATGATGAAGAAATCCAGCAATTCAACAAGCAGAATGCCTATAAAAATTTTGTAGACCGGCTCTGTCTTCAGTATGTAGCCACCACCCGCCCGGTGGAACAGCTCTTTTTTTATATTCAGAAAGCCAATAAAACCTCCAATAATCTTGAACTGCTGGAATTCCTGCAGTCCAGGAACCCCGAAAACCTGGACGAATACGATCTGTATGCCACCCATCCTGAAATGCTGAGGAAGTATTCAAAAAGCAAGACATCGTCCTACAAGACAAAAGATATCCGGATCCTGAAAAACATTGACGAAAAAAGCACTTCCATCAGGATTGCCACGCCTTCCAAAAACTATCAGGTCCGGAATGAGAAAGTGCGGATCGGGCTTTTTGTTCATGAACTCCTTTCGCAGATCAATACGGCAGAAGATGTTCATAAAGTAGTGGAATGTTATGTACTGGAAGGCCATATCAGCATAGAAGAAAGCAGGAAGATTGAACAGGACCTTCAGGAGATTATTGCTGCGTATTCGGAATTCTTTGACGGTAAATGGGAAGTCATCAATGAGAGGGATATTATGCTTTCTGAAAATGGGGAAAGCAGAGTCTACCGCCCGGACCGGATGCTGAAAAACAATGAAGGCTACATCATCGTGGATTTCAAGACCGGTGAAGAAAACCGGAAAGACGAATTGCAGATTGAGAATTATAAAAGCATCCTGGAAAAGCTGGGCCGGAAAGTAATCAAAACACAGTTGATCTATTTATAAACAGTCCGGGCGGCACCTTTGGTGCCGCCCGGACTGTTTAGTGGATCTTAAAAAATGGGATTACGCAGGAGTATCCGGAGTAAATACCCGTTGTGCCAATTCCTGATCAAAAAGATAAAGGGCAGACGGGTTATCGCTCACCATCTTGATTTTGGTCACCAGCTGCGAGGCACTGGCCTCCTCTTCTACCTGCTCGTTGATGAACCACTGCAGGAAGGAAGTCGTAGCAAAGTCCCCTTCGTCGTTCGCATTTTTTACAATATTAAAAATACTTCTCGTTACTTTTCTCTCATGTTCCAGTGCCTTTTCAAAAATGTCGATGGCCCCAAGGAACTCATGCGGCGGTTTTGGGATTTCCCCGACAATAATTTCACCTCCCACATCATTCAGGTAATCGAACATTTTATCTGCGTGCATCAGTTCTTCTTTGCTCTGAACCCTGAAATAATGGGCAATCCCGTCCAGATCCTTTGCAAAGAACCATGCGGACATGGAAAGGTAATATTGTGCGGCATACTGCTCGTGGGCGATCTGCTCATTAATTAGTTGTGCAATTTTTTCGCTAACCATAAGTAATAAATTTTAGGTCAAAATTAGGGAATAAACCCCGAAATCAAAAATTACGGCAGAATTTAGTTTTA
>JAKOOI010000328.1 GCA_022701475.1 Weeksellaceae bacterium | reverse complement strand
AAATCCGGGATGGCTGCTGCTCTGGCTGCCGGAATGACTGTGGTTGTTGTTCCTGCCGGAAACCAATATGATCACGCTGAATTTGATGCTGCACACCTTAAAATAGGAAGTCTTATCGAGCTGACCGAAGATCATGTCCAGGACCTGAACCACAGACAATACCATAATCTGAAATAGACTCACATGAATAAGTAAGAACGGTGAAATCAAGGCCTGGGATTTTTCAATACATATAATATGAATTGTGTTAATTATCAGTAATTATGGGTTTTTATGCAAAATATTCTATCATATAATGTATTGCTGTCAGGTGATAAAAAATCTCACAAAGCGATGCATAGAATTTAAAAATCAGGATATCAAATAAATTTTTATATGACTTGCCTAAATAGGTGCAGGAAATTCTTATTTTAGAATTACGGAATGGGTACAGCCCAAAGTTACCTGCTGTTAGGAGACCAGGACTTTATCATAAATTAAACATAATATGAAAATTCAACATTTAAGACTTTTCTTTATCATCAACTTTTTTTCTGCTGCGATCTTTGCCCAGCAGGCTGACAAGCTAAAGCCAGCTGAAAGAAGTAAAGCGCCTGATGAATTATATAATGAAATTTTTTCTGCAGACCGTTCCTTATTCGATGCCTTCAATCATTGTGATACATTGTCCTACAGGAAATTCTTTACTGATGATCTTGAGTTTTATCATGACAAAGGCGGACTGACCGTTTCGCTCAAAAACGAGCTGCAATCATTTACGGATAACTGCAAAACAGATTTACATCTACGGCGGGAACTTATAAAAAGCAGTCTGGAAGTTTATCCAATTAAAGAGTACGGAGCTATTGAGATCGGGATGCACCGTTTTTATCACAGAACGAAAGAAGGAACAGAGAAACTTGGCGGGACCTATAAATTTATCCATGTCTGGCAGAAGAAAAATGAAGGGTGGAAACTGTCAAGGATAATCAGTTATGGACATGACTGACAACAATAGCCTTAGCGAACATGATACTGCAAAAAGCCATGGCTGTAAACAGATCCTACTGGGTATTTATATAAGGTTCAGTTTTTTTCCTTAATCATTCTTTTTACTGAAAACCGCCGCCTTCAGCAATGCCCGGATGGTAAAGATGAAAATTGAATCTGAAAATGATGCATCCATGTCCGGAAACACGATTTTTTTTAATTATTCGAAAGAGGTGGAGAGCCGGTTAACTAATTACTCTGAATTTTATATACCATCTTCGGTAAAAGTTTATCTTTACCATTTCTAACATTAACCATGTCTCCGTTATGGCAAAGTTACTCTGCTCAATCATTTTAACCGTACAATCCATGATCCTGATCAACGCTCAAATCAAACCTTCCAGGGTTGATAGCTTAATTAAAGCGTATGTTGCGGTCAACAAATTCAACGGTTCGGCACTTATTATGAAAAGCGGTACCATTTTTTTTGAAGGAGAATACGGGTATCAGAATGTATCGTCGAAACAGCCCGTCACCAAACGGAGCATATTTCCCATCGGTTCATTAAGCAAATCATTTACGGCGCTGGTTATTTTGAAGCTGGCTGAGGAAAATAAATTATCCGTAGAAGACCCCATTGTCAGATACATACCGGGCTATCCTGAAGGGGACCGCATTAGGATCAGGCACCTGCTGACAAACTCCGGAGGTATTTATGAAAAATTCAGGAATCCTGAATTTTATTCCCGGCTGGCTTCCGGCCGTCCCTACAGTCAGGATGAGAAAATGGCATTTTTCAGGGATCAGCCCCTGGATTTTGAGCCTGGCACACAGTTCAGTTATTCAAACTCCGGTTTTGATCTCCTGGGAATCATCATCGAAAACGTCACCGGGGCATCATATGCGGACGCTATGTATCGATATATTTTCAAGCCATTAAAAATGACCGGCAGTGGATTTGACTTTCCTAATCTTCAGAATAAAAACAAGGTACATCCGTATTCTTTTATTTCCCCCTCCAAATATACGCCGGCCGGGCCCTGGAATGCCAGCCTGACCTTCTCATCGGGCGGTTTATACAGTACTGTGGGCGATCTCCACAAGTTTTATGATGGATTAAAAAATGATAAGATCATCAGTAAAAAGGTTTTCCGACAGGCAGTTACCCCTTACCTTGGAGGCTATGGATACGGATGGTTTATTGACCGGATCGGAGGTGAAAGAGTGATTGACCACGGAGGGAATATCGAAGGGGCTACCAGTTATTTTTTAATGAATCCTGAACTGGATATCTGTATCATACTTTTAAACAATATCACATCAACCTCTTTGGAAAAAATAGGAAATACAATGTACAGGGCTATACGGGACAAACCGTATTCTCTTCCCAAACCCAAGCAGGAAATTCAGTTGGAAGACTCTGTTCTTCAGAAATATACCGGCGTTTTCAAAGCTTCTGAAAAATATCAGGTTACCGTGTCAAAGCAGTCGGGTCAGTTATTCATACGGATCAATGATGGAGAACAGATCCCTTTTTCAGCAGAAAAGGAAAGTGTTTTTTATACGAATGATGCCGATATGGTCCTGGAATTCATAGTAACGGACAATAAGGTTACCCAATTAAAACTGATACAGGGACTATCGACAAAAGTAGCGGATAAGCTTTAGACAATGAGTAGGGAAACGGGTTCCTGATAAAACGGCGCGATTTTCTCCTGAAAAATTTCGGGCAGTACAGTATAGAAAGTTTCTTTCCAGCCGGTAAGCCCTGGAAACTGGCATTAATCTCTATACTTTCAATGATCTCCATTCAGAAACAGGGATGACGGAGCCGGTTATCTTCCTGCGTGATGGGGGCTATCTTATTAATGAATACCGCACCTCTGCTGTACTGACAGCAGAGGTGCGGTATTCGCAGAGTTATCAGCTATGCATCTGCTTTAACGATGGTTTCCCTGTTGGCCATGGCCACATAGTTTACCGTATCAAAGAAATTGGGCTCGTCGGGATGAACCTTTGTTACATAGTTTTCCGAACTGAAGAAGGTGTTGAAATCCTCAAAAGAGTCAAATGAGATTTCCACAACCGCATCATACAGCGGCTTGGGAAAACCTTCTGCAACGATAGGATGGTTCACGACATATTTTCTAACATAACGTTCAGTCTCTGGGATGGAACAGAATAAAGGGACATGGATGTTCTTATGATAATCTATGAATTCTTCAAGGCTCATACCGGGCAGTTTCTGTACTAAAAACGTAAATTTGATCATTGTTTCTTTATTGATGTATTATTTGATGCAAAATTATTGTATCCGTTAATCCAAGTCAATTACGCACAAATTTGTGCGGTGGTATTTTATCATTAGTAATCTAATTTATGTACAAAAAGAAAATCCCTGTCAGAACCGAATGCGGACTGCACCTGTTTAAAGAATTCCTGAGCGGAAAATGGAAACTGATGATGCTGTTTTATATTTCGGAAGGCATCGTAAGGCCCGGGGCGCTGCAAAAGAAAATAGCCGCCGACAGAAGGGTGATGA
>JAKOOI010000506.1 GCA_022701475.1 Weeksellaceae bacterium | reverse complement strand
GATGGAATTTCTTAACATAGCTCCGCTTTTGCTCCGGGCGAAATTGCCTTTCAGGGTATTGGCGGGCTTGAAATTGGCGAGATAAACGGCAGGAACAAGCCCTGCTATCAATGCAAAGACAATCAGCAGCAATCCTGAGTATATGAAAATCCTCGGATCATTTAACCTGATTTCCTTATCCAGGAAACGGTTGTAGGACGGGAGCACGAGTTCAATCACAGTCAGAGCGATGAGGTAGGCCGCCAGGCAGATCATGAAGGTCTCCAGCAGAAACTGCAGGATCAGTGCGGAGTTCGTGCTGCCGGCAGCTTTCCGTATCCCGACTTCCTTGGCCCGCTGGGAAGCCTGTGCGGTGTTCAGGTTGATGAGATTGATGCCGGACAGCAGCAAAATCAGGACAGATAGGCCCAGCATAATCAGTATGGATTTTTTATCGCCTTTGGCAATTCCGTCGCTTCTGGCGTCCAGTTTCATCCTGCTTACGGGAGTCAGATAAACACGGGACGGTTTTTTTTCATCGATTTCACTTCCCCATTTTGCGGCAGCCCTTTTTTCCTGATCGTTCATAAGGCGGGTAAGCTTCTGTTCCAGAACCTTGGGATCCGTGCCGGGCTTTAGTTTGAAAAAACCGTAGTAGCTGTAGCTGGTCCACTGGTTTTTGCTGTCTTCAAGGTAAGGATGCCTGAAAAGGAAATCGGGACTGAAGACCGTATGGCTTTCCGGGGCACGGTAAATGGCGGTTACGACATACTCTTTCTCATCCGAATCATTCTTTACCGTTTTTCCGACGGCAGCAGTATAATCATCCCCGAACAACTGCCGGGCAGTTTTCTCCGAAAGGGCAATTTTACCATTACCGTCCAGCGCATTCCGGAAATTGCCGGCAACATTTTCAAAGGGGAATATGTTGAAAAAAGCTTCTTCGGTAGCGGCTGAAAAAGCATAGACGGACCGGCCGCCGTTACTCAGTTTTTTCCTTCCCCAATCGTTGTAAATGGTAACTTCCCTGATTTCAGGAAACTTCTCTTTGGAAACAAAGAGTTGCGGATAGCTGGAAGCGGCCTGCATTCCGAAAGAAGCGCTGCTGTTTTCTACAAAGTAAGTGTTCTCTTTTTCCGGGATCCATTGCTCATATGATTTTTCATCCTGCCAGTGGATGAAAATCAGCAGGAAAACACTTAATCCGGTGCTTAATCCCAGAATATTGATCAGGGTGGACAGCCAGTTTTTCTTATAATTAATGAATGCTATTTTGAGCCAGTTGTATAACATAGTTTTGATTTTCAGGTTTAAAAGTGGACATTTACAATACGTCTTCAGGAAAGGAGCCGGGTTCTGTTTTCGTCATTATTCATATTTCAGGTACTTCACCAGATTTACTTTCGCAGCCTGCCGGGCTTTGATGCCGACCACAGCGAAAGTAAGGGCCATCAGGGAGATAAGGCTTACCGCAAACGGGAAAACCGGCATGTCTATTCTGTAGGCGAAATCTTTCAGCCATTCGTTCATCAGGTAATAGCTGACGGGCATGCTGAGGAGGACGGCAGCCAGTGTAATCATCAGGAACTGTTTCGTCAGTCCGAAAATCAGGTCTCCGTCTGATGCCCCCAACGTTTTCCTGATGGCCACCTCTTTCAGTTTCTGTCCGATAATCAGTGAGGAAAGGGCAAACAGTCCCAGCAGTGCCACGAGCAGGACCAGGGCATTCAGGATGGTAAAAAGCGTCTGCTGTTTCCGGTAGGTTTCAAAAGTTTTCGCAAATTCTTTGTCCACGAAACAGGATTGGATAGGATAGCCGGGTTCTGCATGATCCTGCCAGTACGTTCTGATCCTGTTCAGGGTACCTTCCATATCATCTGCATTGATTTTCAGCTGGATATTATTCACATTTGATCTCACCCACGGCGTCTCCAGGTAATGAAAAAAGATAACCGGTTCTATCTCAGTGTTGAGCCCGCGGATATTATGGTCTTTTACAATGCCTACAATATGATAGGGTTTCTTGCCGTCAAAGCCCGTCAGGAATTCCTTGCGTAAAGCTTCTTCATCGGTCCAGCCGAACTTTTTCACGAATGCCTCGTTCACCATAACGTTACTGATGGTATCAGAAGCCCGTTCCGGACTCAGCCACCGGCCTTTAAGCAGCGGTACACCGATAAACCGGAGATAATTGTAATCCATAGCGCCGTTCTGTGCATTGAAGCTTTTGTCTTTATACATCATATTGGTGAAATTGTAGCTGGAGCTGCCGGGAACGGCCTCTCCGTAAGAAACAGCTTCAACACCGGATATTTTCAGCATCTCGGTTTTCAGCCTTTCATACTTTGTCCAGGGTCTTTTATGGCTGTAATCGCTGAAGTTAATCTGTAAAATCTGTTTCCCGTTAAACCCCAGGTCTTTGTTCATCATATAGTGTACCTGCTGATGAACGATAAGTGCGCCGATGATAAAAAACGAGGAAATAATAAGCTGTAAGGTCAGGATCCCGTTTCTGAGCCATGTTCCCTGCCTGCTCCGTGTAAAATTTCCTTTCAGGGTTTCAATCGCTTTAAACCCGGAAAGATACAGAGCCGGGGCAAGGCCGGAAATCAGGGTGATAAAAATGATCATGTCAAAAGAATAGAAGTATATAGGCCAGTCATGGAAAACCATTTTTTTATTGAAAAATGAATTGAAGGCAGGCAGCAGCAGCTCCGTTAATGCCAGGGACAGGATGTAGGAGGCCAGGCAGATGATAAACGTTTCGGTAAGGAACTGCATGGCCAGCAAAAACCGTGAGCTCCCGATGGCTTTCCGTATCCCCGTTTCTTTGGCACGCTGCGATGCCTGTGCTGTTTTAAGATTAATAAAATTAATGGCTGACAACAGCACAATGAGCAGGGAAAGAATGAACAGGATGAAGATCGTCTTGAAATCCGGGCTGCTGAACCAGGTGGCTTTCGCATGAAGATTCATTTGATCGAGAGGCGTGAGCAGGCATGATGCCGGACCATAGGTATCAATATACTGCTGAGGGGTAAGCCCTGCTTTTCCGGATACCGCTTTTGCCCTTGCCGTAATGATGTCCTTGAATTTCTTTTCAAAAACCTCAGGACCCGTGCCTTTTTTCAGCATGAAAAAACAGAGGTAGCTGAAGTTTCCCCACTGGTCTTTTGCAATATTGATACTTTCCACAGGATTGATCACAAAATCCGGCCGGATCTGTGTATTTTCCCGCGGCAGCTCATAGACTGCCGTTATAATAAAATCACGGTGGTCAAGCCGCAGACGTTCCCCCGCCACCTCTGTTTTTCCGAATATATTGTTGGCCGTTTCAGACGAAATGGCAATATCATAGGCATTTCGTAAAGGATTTGCATAGCTGCCTGATACAAGCCTGAAAGGAAAGAACCTGAAGAACCGGTCTGATGCAAAATACCCGTTCCGCTGATAAGCTTTTCCATGGGTCGAAGTAATCTGATAAGCTGCGGCCGTATTGTTCAGTACTACGAAATCGTCCACTTCAGGAATGGTTTCTGCGGCACGCCTGGCAAAAGGATAAGGGATGCTGCTTCCGTAAGATTTTTCTTTCTGAAAATAGGATTGGAAAAAATAGATCCGGTCCTTCTCCGGGTTCCATTTTTCATAGGATTCTTCGTCATTCCAGTGCATCAGGATGAGCATGAAGCCGGTAAGCCCAATGGTCATTCCGAAAAGATTGATCAGGGTGGACAGCCGGTTTTTTTTATAATTGATGAAAGCGATCTTGAGCCAGTTATAAAGCATAGAGGTTGATTGGGAATTAGTAATGGTAAGTAGCTGATAGCAATTAGCTTTTTGCTATTTAAAATCAGAATTTTAAAATTCAAAAACGGATTATTAAATTATTTTAAGTACGTAATAAATGCAATTCTTTAAAAAACCCTGCAGGCCACTGGAACCTGCAAGGTTGGCACTATATGAAATAATGATTGATTGTCTGTTCCATGGCAATCCGGGACGTACTTTTGAAACGGCTGAAAGATAAAGTGTTTTCATTTTTTTAATTTCCGGTTATTAAAAGTCCCGGGTCTTTCGTAAAAAGATGACATATGCTTCCGGATAGTTCCTGTTTAGTTTTATTTATCCGAAATTCCGGGCTTCCGCTTTTTCAAAAACGTCTTTCCGCTGTTCCGTATGTTCCTGTGAGAAGATTTCACCGTCTTTCATGGTAACGATCCTGGACGCATAGCCGGCGTCATAAGAAGAATGGGTAACCATCGCAATGGTGGATCCTTCCCGGTGCAGCTCTGCCAGCAGGTTCATCACTTCGTTACCGTTCGTACTGTCCAGGTTTCCGGTAGGCTCATCGGCAAGGATCAGCTTTGGCCTTGTCACCAGGGCCCGGGCCACGGCCGCCCTTTGTTGCTGCCCTCCCAAAGCTGCTGCGGGTAATGTTTTGCCCGGTGGGAAATATTGATCTTTTCCATGATTTCCGTTACCCTCATTTTTCTTTCGGCAGAAGGTACATGGTTGTACAGCAAAGGAAGCTCGATGTTTTCGTAAACCGTCAGTTCATCGATCAGATTAAAATTCTGGAAAATAAATCCGATGTTTTTCTTACGGATCTCCGACTTTGTCTTTTCGCGGAGTCCTACGGTTTCGGTTCCTGCAAACTGATAGGATCCTGAAGAAGCGCTGTCCAGCAGGCCGAGGATATTCAGGAAAGTGGATTTTCCACAGCCGGAAGGACCCATAATGGCAACGAATTCACCTTCTTTGATATGCAGGCTGACATCATTGAGCGCGTTGGTCTGAACCTCTTCGGTTTTGTAGATTCTGGAAAGGTTTTGAATGTTTATCATTAGAAAGTTTTTAGCTGTGAGGAGTCATGTTTTTACTATTGTTTTTATAATCACTGCGGTTGATCCCGCTATTCTACCACTTTGTGGTATTCTGAACCGGGCTGTTGCTTTCATAAGAAGCGGCAGTTCCCGGATGACGCAGATTTCCCTTTGCAAAAGAAAGGTAATTTCCTGTAAAAGGAAGTCTTTCTTCAGTTGAGGCAGATATTTTTCTTTTTCCGCCATCATCCGGTACGGCAACCATAGAAGAGGGGAGACCCGGGGAAAAAGATGAGACTTTCGGAACCACCGGTGATCTATTCAGGCTCATGACCGTAATGAGGAGAAACAGGGTGTTTTTCATGATTTTATTTTACTTAAATTGTGTTGCAGGTTAATTGTCCGGGAATATTTTTCCGGTGTTGGCAAGAAGTCTTTTACTTATTTCCCGCACCTTTTTATCCGGCTCATGCTGTCTTATTTCTGAATATTCAGCACATCGTATTTCCTGAATACTGAATAATCGGAGATGATGACCTCCTCGCCCGGTTTCAGTCCGGAGACCACTTCGTAATAGAGCGGGTTTTCCCTTCCCAGGCTGATGCTGCGCTTTTCAGCGGTATTGTTTTTTACGACAAAAATCCATTTCCCGCCGGTATCCTTGTAAAAGTTTCCTTTCGGGATCATCAGGCTCTGTGTGTCGGCAGAAAGCTTCAGCTTCACCCCGAAGGTCATTCCTATTTTCAGGTTTTCTGTTTCCGCCTCTATAAAGTTCAGTTCCACGGAAAATTGTCCGTCTTTCACTTCAGGAAGAATCTTGGTAATGATCACTTCATATTCTTTTCCGTTGTTATCAAGGGTTCCCCTGATTCCTGTAAACAGTTTACTGATATAGTATTCGTCTACTTTGGCAACCAGCTTATAGCCGTCCATCAGGTCTATTTTTCCGATGCTTTGTCCGGTAAGCAGGTTCTGGCCGTTGGAAATGGCGAAGGAGGAAAGCCTTCCGGAAGCCGGAGCGAGGATCAGGAAATTATTTTTGTTGGAACGCAGGATCTGCAGGCTCTTTTCCATTTGCGCAATGGAAGACAAGATGGCTGTATACTGGGAATTCCGGGATACCTTTTCCCCTGCTGCTCCTCTTTCCACGATCGATTTTCTCTGCTTCTGATAATTCAGGTTCTGCAGAGCGACATCATAATCCGTTTTCCTGCCGATCTCTGCATCGTACAGCCGTTTCTGAAGATGGTAAGCCTGCAAAGCCGTATTGTAATCATTCTGCGACTGCAGCAGTTCCTTGTCCTGGCCGGATTCCTGATTCTTCAGCTCCAGCAGCGAGCTTCTCATCTGGCTGATCTGCTGCATGATTCCCGTTTCCTGATTCAGGTAGCTGAATTCCGTATTCGGGTTATGTACCCGGGCAATGGGCTGGCCCTCAACCAGCATCTGCCCGTCTTCGGCAAAAATTTCTTTTACCGCTCCGCCTTCCGTCACATTGACCAGGGAAGAATGCAGCGACTGGGTCTGCGCAGTCACCATCAGCATATCTTCAAACTTTCCTTTTGTCACCGCATCAACGCTGATATCTCCGGATCCAATGTTGTACGTTTTTTTCTGACGGATGAAATACGATCCGAAGCTGGCGGCCGTAAGGATACCGGCTAAAATAATGAGCACAAATTTCAGTGTGGATTTCTTTTTTACTATTTTCGTATCCATAATTGAGATAACACTTTTGCTTACAGGAGATTACACAATGCCGGTGCCATTCATTTATGAAGCTGTAACTTCCTGTAAGCAAGGCCCGATGATGTATAATCGGATTTCTGACTGTTCATTACCGGACACTTTCTGTACGGAACCGGACATATTTAGAGGCAAATACAGGTCAGAAGCCAGGTCAGAGGAAGAAGAATTACCTTTATATTTACAGTGGATGAATTAAAAATTAAGGACAAAAAAAATGGAAAAGACGGAATCCGCGGAGAAACAGCAGATGATTTCAGGCGGAGAACTCTTTGCAGGAATTTCCGGTGGGGAAATTGTCGTTACGTTGTCACGACAATTAAGCTGGTCTCATTTTCTGGTTTTAGTGCAGCTAAAATCACAGGAAGCGCGGCAGCTTTATGCACAGTCGGCCATCGAAGAAATGCCTGAGATATGGTAAGGGATTTCCGCAAACAAATCGCCGACAAAGCCTTTGAAAGGACCGGAACTGCCAACATCCGGGCCGGGCAGAATGAAAATTTCCCGGTCAATATCTTTAGGGCTGCTTATCTGTTTGATTTTCCCGGACTGCAGAACGGCTGTCCGGAAAAGGAAACTTCATTTGTCCTTCATAGAAGCAAAGAACACCGGGAGCCTCAGAAACTATTATAATAACCAAACGGAAATGCGTAAAAAAGAAGCCCATATTTTAATTGTAGACGATGACGAGGACATCCTGTTTTCAGCCAGGGTCTGGCTCAAAAAATTCTTCACGGAAGTCAGCTGTCTCAGCCAGCCTAGAAATATCCTGAAACTGATGTCCGAAAAGCAGGTGGATGCCGTTGTCCTGGACATGAACTTCAGGAAAGGGTTTGAAAACGGCCGGGACGGACTGTACTGGATGCAGGAAATCAGGACCATAGAACCTCAGCTTCCTATTATTCTCATGACGGCCTACGGGGAAGTGGAACTGGCCGTGGAAGCCCTGAAGAACGGCGCTTCCGATTTTATCCTGAAGCCCTGGAACAATGAAAAACTCTATGCATCAGTCAATCTGGCCATTGAGATCTCCCGTAAAAACAGAAAGCTCAGCCAGTGGGAAAACATAAACGCCGGCACCGGAAAATACAGGCTGGAAACAGACTCGCCCGCTATGCAGGAAATCATGGAGCAGATCGGAAGGGTTTCCGCTACCGATGCCAATGTGCTGCTGCTGGGGGAAAACGGAACCGGAAAATATGTACTGGCGGAGCATATCCATGAAATGTCTGAAAGGAAAAACGAACCCTTCGTCCACATCGATCTGGGAAGTCTCTCTGAAAACCTTTTTGAAGCGGAGCTCTTCGGATATAAAAAAGGCGCCTTCACCGATGCCCATCAGGATTACACCGGTAAAATTGAAAACGCCCAGAACGGAACGGTTTTCCTCGACGAAATAGGGAATCTCCCGCTTCAGCTGCAGGCCAAGGTTCTGAGTCTTATCCAGAACAGGAAATTGTCGAGGATAGGGGAGACCAGAGAGCGGCAGCTGGATGTACGCTTCATTTTTGCCACTAATGAAAACCTGAAAAAAGCCGTTTCCGAAAGCCGTTTCCGGAAAGATCTCTATTACAGGATCAATACCGTGGAGCTTCAGATCCCGGGCCTGAAGGAACGGCAGGAGGACATTCCGGCACTGGCTGAATACTTCCTTGAAAAATACCGGCAAAAGTACCATAAACCCGGATTGACGCTTGATGAAACCCTGGTTTCGGAACTGCAGCGGTATTCGTGGCCGGGGAACATCCGGGAGCTGGATCACTGTATCGAAAGAAGCGTAATCCTTTCCGGCAGCAAAACCCTGAAACTGCTGATGCCGCAGGATGAAGCAGAAGAGAATACCCTTGTCAACCTCAACCTTGAAGAAATGGAAGGTTTCCTGATTAAAAAAGCACTGAAGAAACACCGGGGCAATATTTCAACGGCAGCAGAAGACCTGGGGCTCTCAAGGGCCGCACTGTACAGGAGAATGGAGAAGTTCGGGTTATAGACACCAACCGGGATAACAGTAACCTGATATTTTATTCGAGCAGCTTTTGCCGCCTTCCGCTCCCGCTTTTTCCTGCTGTTGCGGATGAAAGGAAACAACCGTTTACAGCCGGTGTCCCCGCAACAGCAGAAAAAGAGCTCCGCTCAAGTCGGGCTGCGGGCTTCCTGCCTGGTAACGGATCTTGCGGGATGAAAAAACAGATAAGTAAAAAACAACATGAAAAAACAACAATGGTACGGGCTCCTTTCCATTCTCATGGCTTCGGCCGGTGGAGCAGGAGCTTTTCATTTCTTTGCTCAGGGACAACGGATGACCGCGTTTCTGTCTGCGATAGCTGCAACAGGCTTTATCATCATGGCAAGGGCTTCGTTTTTATCGGCTCTTCATAAAACCGAAAAGCTGTTGCTGGCCATTCGGAAAAAAGATTTTTCCCTTTTTCCGCAGGCGGAAGGAAGTTCTCTTATTGACAGTGCCGTACAACTGTATCATCAGGCCAGGGAAGAGCACCTTTCACAAACTTCTTACAGGCTCCTGTATGAAGAAATCCTGAACCAGCTGGAAATCGGGCTGATGATTCTTTCTGAAAACGGGAACGGCCGGGATGTATTTTATGTGAACCCTGCTTTTCTCGACATCCTGCAGATTCCGAAATACAACAGCTGGAGCCTTTACGAAGAAAAAATCCCTGAATTTTACCGGATTATCGATAGGTCCGGCTATGGGAACACCCAGGAATTCTTTGATGTATCGGTTAACAGGAGCGGCAGGCAGCTGTTTTCACTCAGGACAAAACAGGTGAAAAATGCCAGGCACCATTTCTGTATCATCAGCCTGGAGTCGGTACAGAAGATCATCGAACAGAAAGAAAAGCTGGCCTGGAACAACCTGATGAAAGTAATTTCCCACGAACTGCTCAATACCCTTACGCCGGTCAACAGCCTGATCCAGAACCTGGAGTACATTGCCAACCAGGAAACCGTAGAAAAAGAAGACCAGGAAGACATGAAGGAAAGCCTGATGATCATCAGTTCGAAATCGGAGCAGCTGCTGAGCTTCGTAGATGACTACCGGCAGGTAGCAGAACTGCCCAAACCGGTCCTCAAAGAAATACCGCTGTCCGGCGTTGCAGAATCTGCACTCCGGTTCCTCAAGCCTGAATTCGATAAAAATGGCATCCGGACTACCGTTTCATGGGAAGAGCATCACGTAGCAGCCGACCGGAAGATGATCGAACGCTGCCTGATCAATCTGTACCTGAATGCAGTCAACGCACTGGCCGGCAGCCCGGAAAAGGAAATCCGCACGGAAATCCGGAGGGTGAACAACCGCATTGTCCTGAGCGTGGAAGACAGCGGTGCCGGCATCAGGGAGGAAATCAGGGACCGGATTTTCCTGCCTTTCTTTACTACCCGTGAGAGCGGCTCCGGTATCGGGCTTACCCTGAGCAAAAGCATTATGGAGGCACACCACGGATACCTGAATTACCGGCCGCTGGTACAGGGAAGCCGTTTCGAGATCTGGTTTGTCAAATGAGAAGGCGGGAACGGGAAGCTGTAATAAAAAAGATACCGCACAGATCAGGGTTCCGGCAACAAAAGCCTGGCTTTCATCGGATGATCCCGGTACCTCCTGCACTTCCGGTGTGCTGAATAACGGGACAAAGAAAAAGGGCCTTCAAATCCCGGTAGCGGTAAACCGGCGTGGAAAAAAACGGAAGGATGGTAAAGCTTCCGGGCCGTCCCCTTTTTTCTGCGAATGCTGAATAGAATTGCATCGGTTGCAGTAGCTTTGGTGAACCTGTCCGGATACAGGAATAAAACAGAAAAGAAGGCATCCTTCTTTTCTGTACTGGTTTTTTTACGGGATGCTTCCGGATACTGCGGAAATAGTTTTCTGCGATACTTTACTTTACAGTTCCTCCTCAAGGATGGAAACGATACGGTCGATCACGTGCTGTTTCCTGTATTTCTTATGGTAATCGGGTCTTGGCTCGGCAACAATATGGTCGTGCTCTTT
>JAKOOI010000501.1 GCA_022701475.1 Weeksellaceae bacterium | reverse complement strand
CAGAACCTCAAAACCTCGATTCTGCACAACATCAAAGCATTCTCGAAATTTACAGGGAAAGAGCTGGAAACCCAAAGGCAGGACAAGTTCATCGCCATGGGACAGTTTAAAGGATAAATAATAAAAGCCCGGTTAAGAAAATCTTAACCGGGCTTTTTATATTGTTACATAAAATAAGTTCACTTACTCACTCAGATTCAACTCAATTTCAATATCCTTGGTAATTTTTTTCAGGGAAGAGTATTTGGCATCGCAGACCATGGTGGTCAGGATGTACTCGCCTTTTTCTACCAGCAGGAAATTCTGGCCGTTGGCCGGTACATCCAGGTTGTAATATTTTTTACCGTTGATCTTTACGATCAGGTTGCATTTCGACCGGTTCCTGATATTGATGTAGGCTTCTTTATCCATCGGATCGTTATTGAAAAGGTGGGTCAGCATGGCGGCTGTTTTTTTGTTCTGCTCACTGGGCCCTGCTTTTTTGTTGCTGCTGCCCACGGCTGCATAATTTACCGTTCTTTCAGGAGCCGCTGTTCCTGTATTGGAAGCCAGGGTCTTGGAATTGTTGAGGCTGTTATTGTCCAGGATCATCTGCTTCACCTTATCTTCACTCAGGGTCTTAATGGTAGGTTTGGCTTCCGGGGAATTGTTCGCCATGATGATCTGCATCAGCTTGCGCTTGAAATAATCGGTTTTGGCATGCCCGGGATTCTGTTTCAGGAATCCGGCCACGATACGGGCTTCCGCGGTAGATTCGGCATCGCTTTCCGTATAGATGATAGCGGTTTCTTTTTCTACGATGGCCTTGGATTTTGCTTTTTTCTTTTTCTGGGAAAAACCTAAGGTAAACAGGCATAAAAATATAAGGAGAAATATTCTTTTCATGAAGGAAACATTTAAAAACTATTAAATATATAAATAACGCAGAAAGTCATCTTTTAGTTTGTCATTAAAATCATTATCTTTGCACTGCTTTAAAATTAAGCTAAAAATTAATACTAACCGTTACATATAAAAATAATAGATATTATGTCTTATACACCAGCTGCTGCAGACGTAGCAAAATTGAGAAACCAGACAGGTGCAGGGATGATGGACTGCAAAAAAGCTTTAGTGGAAGCTGAAGGAGATTTCGAAAAAGCAGTAGATATCCTTAGAAAAAAAGGACAGAAAGTTGCAGCTAACAGAGCAGACAGAGAGTCTTCCGAGGGAGCGGTAATCGCAAGGGTAAACGAAGACAGCACGTTAGGTGTTATAATCTCCCTGAACTGCGAGACCGATTTCGTTGCTAAAAACGAAGCATTCATCGAGTTGGCTTACGAACTGGCTGAAATGGCTATCTTCGCAGCTACTAAAGAAGAATTACTGGCTACGGATTTCCACGGGCTTACGGTTGCTGAGAAATTAATCGAGCAGACCGGAGTAATCGGTGAGAAAATCGAGATCGGTGCATTCGAAAGAATCGAAGGTCCTTTCCTGGGAGCGTACATCCACGCCGGAAATAAAATCGCTGCGATCACTGCCCTTTCTGCTAAAGTAGACGGCGCTGACGAAGTGGCTAAGTCTGTTTCCATGCAGGCGGCCGCCATGAATCCGATTGCTCTTGACGAAACCAGAGTTTCTCAGGAAACCATTGATAAAGAACTGGAGATCGAAAGACATAAACTTACTGAAGAAGGTAAGCCTGCCAACATCATCGATAACATCCTTAAAGGGAAGATGCAGAGATTCTACAAAGACAACACTCTGGTACACCAGGATTTCATCAAAGACAGCAGCATGTCTGTTGCCGATTATGTGAAGTCTGTAAACGGAGACCTGAAAGTAACAGGATTCGTAAGAGTAAGCTTATAATCTTTTCAGATTAAAAAAGAGTTCCCGGTGATTTTATCACCGGGAATTTTCTTTTCTGCCGGTTATTGATTCCGTTATATATTAACCTATTATTAAATATTCAGTAATCCGGGAATTTAAGTCAGTCTGAAGGAAAAACCCTGTTTAAAAGCGGCTCTAATTACTTACATTTGCAGCCCTTTATTAACGGACATGAAAAAATTTCTACTGCTTATTTACACTTTTTTTTATTTAATTGCTAATGCCCAACTGGATACGGAACACTGGTTTGCCCCGATGTCTGCCAGCTCCCTTCAGGGTACCCCGGAATGTTACCTGTATCTTTCAACAAATGAAACCACACCTTTTACCGTACAGATTTACAATAACAATACCGTCTTTTCCAGTGTTCAGGTAAGCAAAGGAAACCCGGTGCAGGTAACGGTTCCGAATCAGTTTATGATTGCCTCTACCCTGTCTAACCTTTTCGTCCAGCGGAATATGGGGCTGCATCTGAAAGGAAATAAAAAATTCTTTGCCAATTTCCGGTTTGCCGTTCCCAGCCAGGCAGAAATCATCACTTCAAAAGGGCTGGCAGGCCTCGGTAAAAACTTCTTCGCAGGACTGGCGCCAAATACCACCGCAAAACCTTATGTCAATTCAACCATCGGCGTAGTGGCAACAGAAGATAACACAACCGTAACACTATCAGGCTATAATCCGGGTGTTATTTTTTCTGACGGCATTTCGGCTCCGTCCAGAACTTTTACGATCAACAAGGGCAAATCTTATATCATCGAAGCACAGAGCGACCTGTCTCCCAATAATTTAAACGGGTTAGTCGGAGCAAAAATCACGGCCGACAAACCGGTTTCCGTTACCAACGGGAATTTCAACAGCATCTATACTACCCAGAATAACAACAATGTGGACGTATTGATGGACCAAGCCGTTCCGGTGGAAAGACTCGGAAAAAACTTTGCCCTCGTAAAAGGAAACGGACCGGCTGCCTCAGGAATGGAAGCGGCACTGGTGATTGCAACGGAAAACAATACGAAACTCACCGTGAACGGTAATCTTCTGCCAGGTGTAACATTAAATGCAGGCCAGTATTATATCGTACCGGGAACAAGCTATTTGAACCAGGGTAACGGACATTACAACATGAGCATTTCCGCCACCGGAAATGTTTACGTATACCAGCTGCTGGCAGGAACTTCCGGAAGCACGGTGTATGCAACAGGCGGAATGAATTTTATCCCGCCGTTAAGCTGCTTTTTACCGAAGGAGATCAATGAAATCGGATGGATCAATAAAATCGGAAGTACTTCTTATAACACCAAACTGAACATTATCACTCAGACAGGCGCCAATGTTACCTTAAACGGGAATGCGATAGGAACCGGCAACGGACCGTATCCTGTCACAGGCAATCCGGGATGGGTAACCTATTCGGTCCAGGGAGTGACCGGAAATGTAACCGTCAATTCTTCATTACCCGTAACCGCAGGCATAGTTGCCGGAAACGGTGCCGTTGGCTACGGCGGATATTTTGCAGGATTCTCTTCCGTCCCGGCCATTACCAAAACGGGGGACTGCTATGCGGGCGTCCTGCTTCAGGTCGACAGCAATTATGATTCTTACCAATGGTTCCTGAACGGGAATCTGATTCCGGGAGCCGTTTCATTTTCCCTGAACCCGGAGTTGTACGGAGCCGGAAATTATACCTGCCAGATTACCAAGAACAATTGCGAAACGAGACTGACCGAAATTTACAATTATACCGTATGCCCTCCGATATCCACTACAACATACACCATCGGATCATGCGGTACAAAAGTAATTACACCGGCATTTACTACTTCTGCGCAGTCAGTTATTCCTTCCCAGACCGGTATCATTTCACCTCCTTCAGCAGGAACTGCAACGGTAAATCCGGCAACCGGCCAGATTACTTATACGCCGAGTCCTGCGAATGTAAATACAATGGATTCGTTTATCTATTATATCCAGGGAAACGGGAATCCTTTCGACTTCGAATATTTTAAAATCATCATCAACACCAATGTCCTGCAGGTGAACAACAGTACATTGGCTTCATGTGCAGATACAGGCGGAAACGGGACCTACAATCTCAGCTCGGCAACCGTGTCATCCGATCCGGGAACCACCGTTGCCTATTTCACCAATCCGGCACTGACAGGAACACCGATCCAGAATCCGGCAGCTTACAACGGACCGGCAGGAACTGTTTATGCGAGTGTAACCTCACCGCACGGTTGTTCACAGACCGCTCAGATTGTATTGACCCTTACTTCATCTCCGAATGTAAACAATGCCGCCCTTACAAGCTGTGCAGGTACAACCGGAAACGGAACATTCAATCTTACTTCAGCCAGCATTTCTTCCGACCCGGGAATAACGGTCGCGTATTTTACCAATTCCGGTTTAACGGGACAGATTACCAATCCGGCAGCCTACTCAGGACCTTCGGGAACTGTGTATGCCCAGGTCATTTCTTTGTCCGGATGCTCAAGAACGGCCCAGATCACATTAACCGTAAACCCTTTGCCGAATGTAACCAACGGATCTTTAACTTCTTGTGCAGGACCTAATGGAAACGGAATATTCAATCTTACTTCAGCCAGCATTTCTTCCGACCCGGGAATAACGGTTGCCTATTTCACCAATTCCGGTTTAACGGGACAGATCACCAATCCGGCAGCTTATTCAGGACCTTCGGGAATTGTGTATGCCCGCGTCATTTCGCCGTC
>JAKOOI010000500.1 GCA_022701475.1 Weeksellaceae bacterium | reverse complement strand
CCGCTGCCATGGTAGGCTCCGTTTTCAGTTCGGTAGCCTGGGAAAGCGTAACTTTTGTTTCGGGAGAGATCGAAAATCCTAAGAAAAACGTCGTGAAATCCATGATTTACGGAACTTCTGCCGTAATGATCCTGTATATTGCCGTAAATTACGTATACCTGAATGCACTGGACCGGGATTATGTGGCCTTTGCAGAAAACGACCGGGTAGCGGTGGCGGCATCGCATTTTATTTTCGGAACTGCAGGAACGGCCATTATCGCTGTGCTGGTGATGGTTTCCACCTTTGGCTGTAACAACGGACTGATCCTTGCCGGGGCAAGGGTATTCCAGACCATGGCCAAAGACGGGATGTTCTTCCGGCAGGCTGAAAAAAACAATAAAAACCAGGTCCCGGAAAATGCGCTCTGGATGCAGGGCATATGGGCCTCTTTGCTATGCCTGAGCGGACAGTACGGAAATCTGCTGGATATGATCTCCTTTGTGATTGTCCTTTTCTACATGATCACGGTTTTCGGGGTGATTTACCTTAGAATAAAGCAGCCGGGCCTGGACAGACCGTATAAAACCTGGCTTTATCCGGTGACTCCGGTCATTTATCTGCTGATCGGGACCTGCTTCTGCGTCCTGCTCCTTATCTACAAACAACAGTATACCTGGCCGGGCCTGCTGATGGTGCTGATCGGCCTTCCGGTTTATTATTTCATTAACCGGAATAATAAAAGTGAAATATAAAAAGGAATAAAGAATGTGCATTCAGAACAGCGATCCGACCAATGACCTGAAGAAGCATAATGAAGAAAGAAAAGTTCATCCGTATCCGGTTTTAGTTCCAGGTAGTGCAGACCGTTCTTATATCATCCCGGTACAGTATATGGATTATGAATTTACCAATAAACCCGACCGGGAAAACAGATAAAATAATATTATCAGATTAAAGCCTCAGGCTGCCCGGACATCTGCGCAGCCTTGTATTATCCATAACGCCATTATCAGGAAATACTGATGCAACAATTTCTCATCTACATTCTGTAAGAGAAAAAGTTTAAGAATTAGCTGTCTCCACTGATACAAGGCTTGTTCTTTTACTCCGCGTTTCCGTATTCACCGCTCTTGCTGAAAAGAACATCAGTAATTCATATGATAACGTTTGTTTAACTCTATTTTATTTATAAGTAATTATGCTTATATTTGCAGAATGATAGCGGTCATTACCGGAGATATTATACATTCACAGCAAGCGGACACACAGGTTTGGATTACCAGGCTTAAAGATCTTCTAGCAACCTGGGGAAGCGCTCCGCAGACCTGGGAAATCTACAGAGGAGACGGATTTCAGCTTAAGTGTAATATCAACGATTCGTTCTGGCGTTTCTTAGCCATAAAATCATTAATTAAAAGTCAGGAACACCTGGATGTGCGACTGGCGATCGGTATCGGGGAGGAGAATTTCTCTTCCGGAAAAATTACGGAATCCAACGGAACGGCATATGTTCATTCCGGAAGGCTGCTGGATGATATAAAGAGCAACGGCCATACCGTAGCCATCAAGACATCGAGCGATGCCGTAGACCGCGACCTGAACATCCTGTTGAAATGGTCTTCCAAAGATTTTGACAACTGGACAGTGGCCACGGCGGAAATCATCCATGAACTCATCATGAACCGTGAGCACACCCAGGAGGACCTCGCGAAAAAATTTGCCATCTCACAGTCGTCCGTAAGCCAGCGGCTGAAACGTGCCAACTATGACCTGATTGTAGAGACCAACCATTATTTCAAAAAGAAAATTTCAGAACTGTAAATGATTTTCCTTTCCCTCACATCAGCTCATCTGCTCGGAGATTTTATTCTTCAGCCTAACTCCTGGATAGCGGATAAGGAACGTCGCAGGCTGAAAAGCCGGGATCTGTATTTTCATGTCCTGATCATTACCCTGCTGAGCTTCCTTTTTCTGTGGAACCTAAAGCTTTGGCCGGTAGCGCTTGCTGCGGGGCTTCTGCACTTTTTTACCGATGCCGCCAAGCTCAGTTTTCAGAATGTCAAAAATAAAAAGGCCTGGTTTTTTACAGATCAGGCATTGCCTATTGCCGTACTGGCCGGTGCTTCATGGTATCTTGGGGAATTCAGGTTTGGACTTTCGGAAAAAAAGGCCTTGCTGACTTTGGTGGCTGCCATTTTGTTTTTAACGGTACCGGCCTCCGTTATTATTAAAATACTGCTGTCTGCATGGGCACCGGTTCCGGACACGGCAAATAATCTGGAGACGGAATCCTTATCGAATGCCGGGAAATACATCGGTATCCTGGAACGGTTGCGGGTATTTACCTTTATTATGGTGAATCACTGGGAAGGCGCAGGCTTTATGGTGGCGGCCAGATCGGTGTTCCGGTTCAGCGACCTGGCCCAGGCAAAGCAGAGAAAACTCACGGAATATGTGCTCACCGGAACCCTTTTAAGCTTCGGCATGGCAGTATTGACAGGAATTTTAATTAAACAGTAAATAAATCTAATATAAAAACGGAATCTCGTGTTCCTTAAAAAAAGTGAAAATTATGAGTCAAAAGAAAGAAATGTTGTACGAAGGTAAGGCAAAACAGGTATTTGCAACCGATAATCCTGAGGAAGTGGTGGTTCGTTTCAAAGACGATGCTACCGCATTCAACGCTCAGAAAAGAGGATCCGTAGATCTGAAAGGGGAAATGAACAATGCCATCACGACCCTCATCTTTGAATATCTGAACGAGCAGGGGGTAAAAACACATTTCATCAAAAAACTGGACGAAAGAGAGCAGCTGGTAAGAAAAGTATCCATTATTCCATTGGAAATGGTAGTGAGAAACTATTCTGCCGGAAGCATGGCACAGCGCCTGGGCGTTGAGGAAGGCATCAAGTCACCGGTTACCATCTTCGATATCTGTTACAAAAAAGACGAATTGGGAGATCCGCTGATCAATGATCACCACGCGGTATTTCTGGGGGCTGCCACTTATGAAGAGCTGAAGGAAATGTATGCCCTTACCGGTAAGATCAATACGATCCTGATCGACCTTTTTGATAAAATGAACATCATCCTGGTGGACTTCAAGATCGAGCTGGGTAAAACCGCAGACGGCGAGATTATTCTGGCGGATGAAATTTCCCCGGATACCTGCAGGCTTTGGGACAAAGATACCATGAAGAAACTGGATAAGGACAGATTCAGAAGAGATCTTGGTGAAGTTACCGAAGCGTATGTAGAAATCTACAACCGTCTTAAAAATCTTCTTCAGAAATAAGCAGCCGGATAGAAAACCGCCGGATGCTGAGCTTATTTAACATCCGTACCGGTTTTTCATCTAATCTGTATATCTCTCAATATAATCTAGATTAGAAAAAATAGAAATGAAAAGTTTAGACATTCATAAAAGTGAATATTTAAAACAGTTTGAGACCGGAACCTATGGAAGGAACCTGTTCAGAACCCAGGAGGAAGAAAGGCTGGATGCTCCGAATGAGGAATGCGGCATCTTCGGGATGTATTCCGATAACGATCTGGATACGTTCTCCCTTTCCCAATTCGGCCTTTTTGCGCTGCAGCACAGAGGACAGGAGGCATGCGGTATCTCTGTTTTAAAGAACGGAAGGATTACCAACATGAAAGATGAAGGTCTTGTACTGGATGTGTACAAGGAAATTCCGGATCCCGAGACTTTTATGGGGAATTCTGCCATCGGACATACCCGGTATACCACCGCAGGAGACAAAAAGAAATATAATTTCCAGCCGTTTTTTGCTAAAAACGAATACGACCAGATTATACTTTCCATTGCCCACAACGGCAACCTCACCAATGCAAGGGAACTGAAAACCGAGCTGGAAGCCGAAGGCGTAGTCTTCAGGGCGACTTCGGACTCTGAGGTAATCCTGAGGCTGATCCAGAAAAACCTGGATCTTGGACTCCGCGCAGCCATCAAGGTGACCATGGAAAAAATAGAAGGTGCGTATTCCGTTGTGGGAATGACAAGGAATAAGTTCTTTGCCTTCCGTGATTTCAACGGGATCAGGCCGCTCGTACTGGGTGCTATTGATGAAAAGTCCTATGTGGTAGCTTCCGAATCTGTGGCACTGGATGCCGTAGGTGCTCAGTATGTCCGTGATATCCTTCCGGGCGAGATTGTCTATACCAATGAGAATGAGCCGGGAAAACTGCATTCCTATATGGCAGATGAGGAAAGAGGAAAACAGCGGATCTGCTCTTTCGAATATATTTATTTTGCAAGACCGGATTCTGCACTGGAGAATATCAATGTATATGAAATCAGGGAGAAGTCGGGAGAAAAGATATGGCACCAGGCTCCGGTAGAGGCAGATGTAGTCATCGGGGTTCCTGATTCCGGAGTGCCTGCAGCCATCGGTTTTGCCCGGGCTTCCGGAATTCCGTTCCGCCCGGTTCTGATTAAAAACCGCTATATCGGAAGAAGCTTTATTGTACCTACACAGGAAATGCGGGAAAGGGTAGTCAACCTGAAGCTGAACCCCATCATATCCGAAATCAAGGGTAAGCGGGTAGTGATCATTGATGATTCCATTGTCCGGGGGACGACTTCAAAAAGGCTGGTAAAGATCCTGAAAGATGCAGGCGTAAAGGAAATCCACTTCCGGAGTGTTTCCCCGCCGATTATTGCACCGTGCTACCTCGGTATCGATACACCATCCAAAGATGATCTTATCTCAGCGAACATGACCACCCGGGAACTCAGGGATTACCTTGGCGTTGATTCACTGGAATTCTTGAGTGTGGAAAACCTGAAAGACATATTAGGTTCTGCCAATCACTGCTTCGGCTGCTTTACGGAACAATATCCGGTAGGGAAAGGCGAAGAAGTTGAATTATTCAACTGATACCGGTATCTGGAATAAAAATAAATGAAAGGTCAGACCCGCAATGGGTCTGACCTTTCTGTTGAAATCAAATTGGTTATATCTGTATATCAGAATTTGTAATTCAATCCTAACTGGAATACCCTGTTGGTATTTACGTTTTTCTGGGCGTCTGTTACAGCATCTGAATTATTGTAGATGTGGGTCAGGCTGTTCACATATCTCGCATTGATTCCCAGGTTAGGCGTAAAATAATATCCTAAACCGAGACCGAATCCAAGGTTGAATTTCTTGATGTCATCTTTATCAATGCTTTGTGATGCAGATTGTGTCTGTGTGGCAGTAGTTCCTGAGGTAGTGGTGGAAATGGTCGTTTCCCCTTTGTTTTTGCCGTCAACGAAATAGCTCACCTCCGGACCTGCTTCTACATAAAAGTTATCTGCCGGCTTCATCTGAAGCATGACAGGAACGGAAATGTAATTGAGGGTTGTGGAGAAATCCTGTTTTGTGCGTATGGTCGAGGTACCGGTATTGATTTCGGTATCAGTCAGGACGCTTTTGGCACCCATCTGGTTATATAAAACTTCCGGCTGCAAAGCAAACTTCATGGAGAGCGGAATGTTTACAAAAACCCCTGCATTGAATCCTAATTTCATATTTCTGCCGGCCAGTTCCTGTTCGCTGAACTGGGATGCCGTAGCGGCTCCCTTAATCCCGAAACGTACAGGTTCCTTCATTTTCATCGGTGGTACCGGCTGCACGGCAACTGTAGTGGTGGTGGTAGTGGTTACTACTTCCTGAGCAGACATACACGATGCTGCAGCTACTGCCATTCCTAGAAATAACTTCTTCATAATTTTACATTTAAATTTTACTGTTGTTGAATGCCTGGTATATCAATCAGGCAGGATTTATTTTGCAAAAGGCTTGCCAAAAATGTGGGATTGTAAAGAATTTACCGTATTTTGTGTCTTAAATAATTCACAAAAACGATGGTGTGAATAAGACTTCGGGAATCCCATGAAAAAGGTCAGGTTTGTACGTAAACCTGACCTCTTTTATTGAAATTAAATCTGTTTGCTATTACTGTGTCTGCCGACTAGAATTTGAATGCCAGACCTACCTGGAATACATT
>JAKOOI010000495.1 GCA_022701475.1 Weeksellaceae bacterium | reverse complement strand
TTCCCTGGCAAGCCTCATCCGTTTCTATCAGGGAAGTTTTGCTGATAAATCCCTGCCTTTGAATGATGAAGAGGCAGTGGTCAGCCGGTTCAGGGAAATCTGGGCGAATGAAGAATACCCTGTTGTTTCCGCACTTGCGTTAAGCGAAGAAAGCTTCTGGGATACCGACCTTACACAGGTGCAGGGACTGAAAGAAGCCGTGGCAAAAGCACTGTATGAAATCGATCACCATGATATGGAGACGGCCTACAAAAACTTCATCCAATCTTTTTCTTAAACATCATGCAGAAAAAAGTACTGAAAGTAAACTCCAGAGACAATGTCATCGTCGCTTTGCTGGACCTTCCTGCCGGAACACCGGTTCAGCTCGACGGTACGGAATATACCGTATTGAAAGATACCAGAGCCAAGCATAAATTTGCAGC
This sequence comes from Weeksellaceae bacterium, assembly GCA_022701475.1. Classification (GTDB taxonomy): domain Bacteria; phylum Bacteroidota; class Bacteroidia; order Flavobacteriales; family Weeksellaceae; genus Chryseobacterium. Next base: position 3,679 of record JAKOOI010000495.1, on the reverse strand, counting down.
AGCCGATTTCCAGGAAGGAGACCATATCATTATGTATGGCGTAATCGTAGGGAAAGCAAACCGTTTCATTGCAAAGGGCGAGGTGATTACCACTGAAAACGTAAAGCACCAAAGTGCAAAAGTGGAAGGCAAAACCGGTACATTGGGCTGGACTCCGCCTGACGTGGAACAGTGGAAAGACCGCACGTTCATGGGGTACCACCGTGAGGACGGGCAGGTGGGCACCGAAAACGTATGGCTGTTCTTCCCGCTGGTATTCTGCGAAAATAAAAATATAGAAACCTTAAAAAATATCTTTGAAAAAGAACTGCTGCACGACAAGGCCAGCAAGCACCAGCTCCTGTTGAGGTCTTTGCTGAACGGCGGTCCGGGCATTGATGTTGAAGTGGACGAAGAAGAGCAGGACACCAGGATCTTTAAAAATATCGATGTCCGTTTCATTACGCACCAGGGCGGCTGCGGCGGGATCCGCCAGGATGCAGAAGCCTTGGGAAGGCTGTTTGCAGGTTATGTCAACAACCCGAATGTGGCGGGAGCTACCGTTCTCAGCTTAGGCTGCCAGAACCTGCAGGTCCAGGTTTTTATGGATGCCTTACATGCCCTTGCACCAGATAACAAAAAGCCGATCGTAGTATACGAACAGCAGAAATCGGGAACCATTGATGAAATGCTGACCGGGGTCATCAGGGATTCCTACGAGGGCATTAAGAAAGCCAACGAAACGGAGAGAAAACCGGCTTCTATTACCAAACTGAACATCGGCCTGGAATGTGGCGGATCCGACGGGTTTTCCGGGATTTCCGCTAACCCTGTACTGGGTGAAGTTTCCGATATCATGGCTGCCGTAGGCGGAACCACGATGCTTGCCGAATTTCCGGAATTGTGCGGGGTCGAGCAGGAACTGGTAAACCGCTGCGTAAATGACAAAGACGGCGTAAAATTCCTGAAGCTGATGAAGGATTTTGAGGATTCCGTTATAGCTGCCGGATCAGGATTCGATATGAATCCTTCGCCCGGAAATATCAAGGACGGACTGATTACCGATGCCATGAAATCGGCAGGCGCCTCCAAAAAAGGAGGGTCAGCCCCTATTGTTGAAGTCCTGGACTTTACGGAATACGCCACCCAACCCGGACTGAACCTGCTCTGCACGCCAGGCAATGATGCGGAATGCACCACTGCGCTGGTAGGATCCGGAGCTACCGTTGTCCTGTTTACCACCGGTCTCGGCACCCCGATGGGAAATCCGATTGCCCCGGTCGTGAAGATTTCTTCCAACACCGCATTGGCGGAAAAAATGCCGGACATTATCGATTTCAATGCCGGAACGGTCATCAGCGGGGAAAAGACCATTCCCGAAACGGCAGGAGAACTTCTGGAGTTTATCATCAGGGTAGCCAGCGGTGAGGTGAAAACCAAAGCCGGCATACTGGACCAGCATGACTTTATTCCCTGGAGAAGAGGGGTCAGCTTATAATTTTGGATTTAATAATTATTGTTAGTAATTATATAAATATTAGGGTTGAAAATGCTTCCTGCTCCGGCAGGGGGCATTTTCTTTTTGCAGATGCAGATGTCGCGGATTTTAAATCCGTGACATACATACATTACTTATCCTGCAACAATTTCTCCAGTTTCTCCATCATCTCTTTCTGTTGCTGAATCATCCTTTCATACAGTTCAACCATTTTATCCAACGGATTGAAAGAACAATGGAAATTAACCTGGGACTGTTCTCTGAAAGTGTTGGCAACAGCACTGTCATGAAAAGTATTCGCAATGACATTGATCGCTTTTTCCTCATCAAAATTCTGAAAAGCTTCTACAGGAATTTTCAATAGTTCTGATATTTCTTTTAATAAAGGTTCGTCAATCACTTCCTTCTGTTCGAGCAGCGATACTTTTTTCTGGTTCCATTCTCCGCCCAGATCAAAGGCCAGGGCTTCCTGCTTGATGCCCAGCATTTCCCGGAATCTCTTTACATTGCGTCCCTGGTGTATTTTCTGTTCCATAACGGGTGTTTTATTTTGTTAGTAAGGAGTAAATGTAGAAATTATTAAGGGATTGGACAAGAGATGATGTTCCGGCAAGTCAGGTATTTCATAAAATAAAATCCGGTTGTTATCATTACAAGGGCAAGAGAGTGATACCCGCACTAGCATAATCCTTCAGTTTATTGTGCAGGAATACAATGTTTAATTAACAACATCACAGGAAATTCTTTATCCATTTCCTGGCTTTTTTTTCAATCATTTCATAAGAAATAATTGAAAAAATTAATAAAATAATTATAAAGATAAACAAGTGTTGAGTATCACTAAATGATAGCTGGTAATACGTAAATATCCTTCTTATTATTACATGAACAGGATACTGAAGTATATATATTGAGTAACTTACCTCCCCCAAATAGCATAATACTTTATTGCTGAAGATCTTTGTAATGTAACCATTATTTGCGGATATAAGCAAAATCAATGGAGCAAACGTAACAGCCATTAAACCGTTATGCAACTGTAATGACGTAAATTTAAAAATCATAGCCGTTATTAACAGCAATATTATAATCAAAATGTCATAGTTCTTTGTTTTTACTTTTGTTAAAAATAACAGTGCAAATAAATTCCCGATCAGAAATTCGTTTAAATGAATAATTGGAAAATAAAATATAAAATCATGACTTTTAGAAGGATAACCTTCATAAAAATGTGTGATAAAGAGATTTGTAAACAATTGACTTACCACCCAAATAGTGATAATAGCTATTGAAACAGTCTTAACGGAGTACTTTTTGAGAAAGTAAAAGATAAATGGAAATAAACTGTAAAAAAAGAACTCTACAGAAATAGACCATCCGGGCATATTCAATGTCAAAGGAAAACCGGGAATCCATGATTGTATTCCAGCAACATGGTAAAATATTAATCTTTTGGTTGTAGTGTTGGAAATTATTAGAAATAAGACCAGTGCAAAAATATACATAGGATATATTCTTGCAAATCTGTTTTTATAATAATCAATTACATTTATACTTTTATTATGATAAGCAATCACCATAATAAAGCCTGATAAAATAAAAAAATAGCTGACACCAATATTAGCGTTGGCAGTAATGAATCTGATATAATTGTTTTCATAAAAGAAAGTATTATGCCCAAAATGGAAAAGCACAATTGATATTGCCGCTAAAAAGCGGGTAAAAGTAATTTGGTTTATCATCATGAAAATTTCGCTGGTATTTGGCTGTAGATAAGGTATCAACCAAAAGTGTTATCCGGCAAAAATAATGAAATAAACATTGGTTTAAAATTTTATTTCATAGTATAGGGAACTTTTTAAACTATTGTGGTATGAATTTTTTTATTTAATTAGTAAGGGTGTTTTTCTGTTACTTATACCCAGTAATTTGAAATGCAGATGTCGCAGGATAATGTCGCGGAATGATGTCGCGGATTTAAAATCCGTGACATCATTATCAAGTCCGTTGTGAAGATTTGCGGATATACAATTGCGGTTCCAGCACTACTTTTTTCTCGATGGAGATCCCGGAGCCGTTTTCCCTGATTCTTTCTATGAACACCTGTCCCGCAAGTTTTCCCATGGTTACCGGTGTCTGGTCTACCGAGCTGATCGGGAGTTCCATGAACTGGGTGAAGGGCTCGTTGGGAAAACCGATGAC
>JAKOOI010000449.1 GCA_022701475.1 Weeksellaceae bacterium | reverse complement strand
GCGAAAAATACGGGGAAATGATGTCGGATTGGAAGAAGGAAACCGGAGGCCGGATGTTTTTCAGTCAATAATAATAAATAATCTGAATAGTAAACGGTATTCTTCCTTACGCCTCAGCAAATCATTAAGATCTGATAAGGTTTCAGTAAAATAACGTAAGTTCGATATTAAATCAGGTATGCAGTCAATAGAATTGATTTCAGCCCATTTACTACGGATGGGCCTGATGATCCGGCATGAACTGAATGCGGATAGATTTTTGGCTAAAGCCGAAAGTATACCGCTATCATGACGTCGGGCTAAAGCCCGACGCTACTAATTGAGGCAACTCATGTATTGTGAACTCAAACTGGTGACCGGATCAACAGGAAGGAAGCCGGAAGTTCCTTTTGCCGGAATAACGGGCAGCAGTCCTGTATGGGAAATGATCATATTACTTTCTTCGAAGGGTAATGCTTCTTAGAAAGACCTAACCCATTTTCTGTCTTATATTTACAGAAAGTATGTAAAACCAATTTAATATTATCGAATTCACTTTAAAAATAAGATGAACTTTGCTTTAAGCATAATGCCAAATATAAATCTCTGATTTTTTAATCAATCTTGAAATCTTTGTATTTCTTAATGACTCAAACTCTGTTTCAAGCTGCTTTTTCTTCCTTCACACATCCCGCACCCATTTTCGGGCCTTATTTCCATAGTTTTCATCAAAACCGGTCATTAGAATTTTAAAACTTCCTTAACGGAAATTTCTTCGGACAATCCGTAAATTTGAACTATCATAAATTTACAACATGCTTAATTTCGAGTTTAAAAATCCAACCAAAATACTATTCGGGAAAGGGGAAATTGCCAAAATTTCAAAGGAAATCCCTTCAGATGCAAAAGTTTTACTGATTTACGGAGGCGGAAGCATCAAAAACAACGGCGTTTACGATCAGGTAAAAGAAGCTTTACAGGATCATGAAGCCTATGAATTCGGCGGCGTGCCTGCCAATCCGGAATATGAAGTTTTGATGGAAGCCCTCGCGCTGATCCGGAAAAAAAACATCACGTTCCTGCTGGCCGTAGGCGGCGGCTCTGTTATCGATGGTACCAAGTTCCTCTCAGCAGCAGCGAATTATAACGGCGAACCCTGGGAAATCCTGAAAAAACCGGTACGTACCTTTGAAGGCGAAGGCATGCCTTTCGGAACGGTGCTGACCCTGCCGGCCACAGGTTCTGAAATGAATTCCGGCTATGTGATCTCCAGAAGGGAAACGCACGAAAAACTTTCCTCCGGCGGGCCCGGCCTTTTCCCACAGTTTTCGGTACTGGATCCGGAAGTGGTGTGAACCATCCCGGAACGCCAGATCGTCAACGGGCTGACGGATGCCTACACCCACGTGCTGGAACAATATATGACCGCCCCTTCATCAGCCGACCTGCAGGAAAGGATTGCGGAAAGCATCCTGATCAGCCTTCAGGAAACCGCGCCGAAACTGTTGTCCGGCAATTTTGATTACAACGCCGCGGGAAACTTCATGTGGTGCTGCACCATGGCCCTGAACGGACTGATCCAGAAAGGCGTCATTACCGACTGGGCCGTACATGCCATGGGTCACGAACTGACTGCCTATTTCGGTATCGACCATGCCCGTACCCTGGCAGTGATTGCCCCTTCCCACTACCGGTACAATTTTGAAGACAAAAAAGGCAAACTGGCACAGTATGCAGAAAGGGTCTGGGGAATAAAAGAAGGCAGCGTTGAGGAAAAAGCCGAAGCGGGAATCAGGAAACTGGAAGAATTTTTCCACAGCCTGAATATTCAGACAAAACTCTCCGGATATACGGAAGATTTCAGCGGAACAGCGGAACGCGTGGAAAAAGCCTTTACGGAAAGAAACTGGACCGGCCTTGGGGAATATAAGAAACTGACCCCGCAGGATGCCCGTAAGATTGTAGAGATGAGTTATTAAAACCAAGAAACAGGATAAGGAAGCCGGACAGGGCCATGAAGTTCTGTTTGTTATGCCCCTACGCTGTAGATAAAACGGGATCCGGGATCATTGGCTGATTTTATAGGCGGGCGATGTTTCCGGATCCCGGCTTTCTTTTCTTCCTTCACGCTGGCAGCTGCTTTGGATTTAAGGTGAAACGGTATATTTTTGACAATTAACTTCCGGCTCTCCGAACCTTGCTCCCGTCTGATTTGCCTTTTCAGCAAGCATTCGTTTAAAAAACCTCGATTTCATTATATATATTTCGAATTTATTTATATTTTAGCATATTCTAAATTTGTGATAATGAAAAAACAGTTACTTCTATTTGCCTTTTCAGCATTAACGCTTGCTTCTTGTGAAGATGAGGATACCCAGGCATACGAAATGGATATGATGAAAGGTGATTGGAAGATCAGCAAGACGGAAACGATCTCCGGAAAAGATGATAAAACCGTAATCGATACGTATACTCCGACGGGATGTGAAGCAAAGAATAATGCCTACTTCAGTACGGATTATTCCACTTCCTACACCGAATATTCCGGTACGGGAGCAGACTGCCAGGTAGCTGCGGTGAGTGCAGGTACCTACGAGTATAATTCGGAAACCAAAGATCTGACCATCAAGTACAAAAATGAAAGTCCGATGAAGTTTAAGATGGTTATTCTTACCAGCTCGGAAATGAGGATGAAGCAGACCTCCGACAATATCGATATGAACGGTGACACGATTCCCGATGCCATCTATGTATCTTATAAAAGATAAATGTCTATCTATACGCTCCCGGTCTTCCGGGAGTTTTCTATGAAAGAGAATTTTAATTTCAATCCATAATTAAATAATGAAGAAGATCCTATCCGCATTTCTGATGCTTGTATTCGCCCTTTCCTTTTCACAGGAGAAAAAACCGATGTTCTGGGAAGACATCCAACATTTCAAACAACTGGACCGTGAACACACGCCGCCCAAAAATGCCATCCTGCTCGTGGGAAGCTCATCCTTTACCAAATGGACGGATGTAGACCGCTATTTTCCCGA
>JAKOOI010000447.1 GCA_022701475.1 Weeksellaceae bacterium | reverse complement strand
TATTTTTATTCATGAAAGGGGTAATATACCTTCCCACTTCCATTCTCTTTACCTGCGGATCGTTCATGGTATACGAGGCCTGCCCTTTCGGTACCAATGCGATATGTACGCCTCCTATCCTGTCATAATTGTCACAAAGCGCACCGATAGTCACATTCATCTGGATCTTATTCTGAAAGCTGTTGAGTTCGGTGTCCGTCATCTTTCTGGTATACCTTGAGTTGGCCAGGCGGATGGTATTGGCCGGCACCGGCTGCGATACATTGGAAGCATACCCGTCATAGAAGATAATCTGTGAAAAGACATTGATGCTGGTCTGTGATTTAAGTAATGAAGAGGCAACTAATAAAGAAAGTAGAATTTTTTTCATAGGATACATTTATCAATTTTATTAAAAAACAGATAAATATATAAATTATTAATGAAACAAACCCCTCATACTGTAAATTAAATTGAATAAAACACATTATTCCATTTACTATTAATTGATCATTATGAGACAAAAAAAAGTAGACTCAGCCTGCTTTCAATATATCGTAGTCTATACTTCTACTTACTCTTTCATCCGGGCGATCACGTCCAGTCCGCCTTTAGTGATGTCGCCTATCTTACAGACAATTTCGGTATCCACCGGAAGAAAAACATCCATTCTGGAACCGAATTTAATAAATCCGAATTCGTGTCCTGCTTTGGATTCATCGCCTTCATTACAGTAAAAGACAATTCTTCTGGCCACATAGCCTGCGATCTGCCGGAAAACGACCTTATGGCCGGTAAGGCTTTCCACGGCTACCGTTGTCCTCTCATTATCGGTGGACGATTTCTCGTGCCATGCCACAAGGTATTTTCCGGGATGGTATTTTTTGTACAATACTTTTCCGGAAACCGGAAACCGGCAGATGTGAACGTTGAGCGGAGACATAAAGATGGAAACCTGAATGGCTTTTTCTTTAAGGAATTCGTTTTCATCCACTTCTTTGATCATCACCACCTTTCCGTCTACCGGGGCAATCACATTTTCCCGGTGTTCCAGGATATCACGGTTGGGAACCCTGAAGAACCAGAATACCAGGCTATAGACTACCAGTAATGGCAGAATGACTACCAATGACCACATTTCAAGAAAATAAATAGCCAAAGCTCCCAGAATGATGAACAAAACGGTAGCAACGGTAATCGTTCCTTTTGATTCTCTGTGTAATTTCATGAGATTAAATAAATTTTTCTAAAATAAAGTACAAATATACGACAGGAACGCAGATTAAAAAACTATCCAGCCGGTCTAAGACACCTCCGTGTCCCGGAATGATGTTTCCGCTGTCTTTTACCCCGAAGTTTCTCTTCAGCTGGCTCTCCACCAGATCGCCGACAGGAGCAAAGGCTGCCACAAGAAAACCCACTACCATCCAGTTCCCCCGGAGATCCGGCTGGTACTGTTCGATGAAATAGGAAAGCACCAGGGTGAGAACCACGCCGCCGATATAGCCTTCCCAGGTCTTTTTAGGGGAAATTTTGGGAGCCATCTTGTGTTTACCGAAAAATTTCCCGGTAAGATAGGCAAATGTATCGCTGCTCCAGATCAGGATGAATAGGAAAAGCACCTCCAGGGAAAAACGGTCATCAAAACTTGAAAATTTAGGCAGCCCCAATGCAAAACTGAAGGGAAGCGCCACATAGATTACCGTAAAGATCAGTTTCCCGCTGTCATAATAAAGCTCATTAGGGTATTTAAACAGGGTAACGACTGCAATGACGATAAGCAGCATGGCAAGAATCTCGCTGATCCTGAAATCGAAGAAAAAATCAAAATGGAAATACCGTTTGGAAAAAATATAGAAGATAAAAATGACCAGCGGGAGTACCACCCATCTTTCATATCCGTTTTCAAATTTCATTATTTTAAAACACTCCCAGGATCCTGCTCCCAGCAGAAAGGTAATCAGGCCATAATACAGGTATTCCTGTTTTACAAGCCCCGGAGAAATCCCGTTGATCAGCTGAGCGCCCAGCGGTGTCGTACAGAGAACGATAACGGCTACGTAAACAAGTCCTGAAAGGGTTCTCTGAATAAGGTTTTTGTCCAAGATAATCAATTTATAAGTTGATGCCTAATCTTCAAGCAGCAGTAGGAAGAGTTTGGTATTGGTATGTATGGAAGTATCCAGCTTGGATTGCCCTCCGCTGATAGAAGTAAGGTTTTTGATATTCCCGTTGCGTTTTATTTTCCCCATGGCATCATTCAGGTTGCTGACAATCTGGGAGACATTGGCCATGATGATAATTTTATCCGGCAGCCGTGAAGAATGGTAATGCAAGATATTGTTATGGGATAACATAATCCTTCCGTCGTAGGCAATAAGATACTCACAGGTAATGAAACTGGCATCATTGCCGCTCTGCAGTTCGGGCGTATAGGGAGCCTTTACCACATCCAGAAAGTTCTGGAGGTCTTTGTCCCAGCAGAACAGATTGCCGATGCCTTCTATTTTAAGAATCTGATTCAGCGTCTGGAGTGCTTCAGCCTCGTCTGCACAGTAATTAAAAAATCCGCCCGAGTGGGTAAATAACTGCGCAAACTTATAGTCGAGATCCGCATTTTTCAGCGAGTCCCCGAGTTTTTCCAGGCTCTGTTTTTCTTCTTCTTCAGGCTGGTTGGTAAGTTTGCTTACAATCCTTTTGAATAAGTTCAACGTCGTTTATTTTTTAGTCACTTTATACAAAAATATAAAAATTAATCCAATAGAAATCCAAAATCCCCTGATATGTATAAAAAAGCCTGACAATTAATCATTGTCAGGCCTGAATAATTTATCGTAAGGTGATTAAATCTGCGTCGGGCTGTCCGGCGCCTGGATTTCACTTTCCCCTTCTTTATCCTTGATAAGAATTTCTTCCTGAGGTTCTTTCGTAACAGGAATGGTGTTGGTTACCGGTTTCTCGGTCAGTTCCGGATCCCATGCCCTTTTCCCGAATACTTCTTCCAGATCTTCTCTGAAGATTACTTCTTTTTCAAGAAGCTTAGTGGCCAGTGCGTCCAGCTTGTCCTTATTATCGGTCAGGATCTGTACCGCACGGTCATACTGGGTTTCAATAAGCCCTCTGATCTCCACATCAATTTTCTTGGCGGTTTCTTCAGAATACGGTTTCCCGAAGTTGTATTCAGACTGTCCCGAGCTGTCATAGTAGGAAATATTTCCGATGTTCGGGCTCAGACCGTAGATGGTTACCATTGCCTGCGCTCTTTTCGTCACACTCTCCAGATCGGAAAGGGCTCCTGTGGAAATATTATTAAAGATTACCTGTTCAGCCGCTCTTCCGCCCAGCGTAGCACACATTTCATCCAGCATCTGTTCTGTGGTAGTCAGCTGTCTTTCTTCAGGCAGATACCAGGCAGCTCCCAGAGAACGACCTCTCGGCACGATGGTTACTTTTAAGAGTGGTGAAGCATGTTCTACCAGCCATGAAATGGTAGCGTGGCCGGCTTCATGGTAAGCCACTCTTTTCTTCTCAGAAGGTTTGATGGCTTTATTTTTCTTTTCAAGACCACCGATGATCCTATCGACAGCATCAAGGAAATCCTGTTTGCTTACGGAAGAATGATCGTTTCTTGCAGCAATCAGCGCCGCTTCATTACATACGTTGGCAATATCTGCCCCGCTGAATCCCGGCGTCTGCTTGGCCAGGAATTCCCGGTCTACATTATCATCCAGCTTGATTTTCTTCAGGTGGACATCAAAAATCTGTCTTCTTTCGTGGAGTTCCGGAAGATCCACATAGATCGAACGGTCAAAACGTCCGGCTCTCATCAATGCTTTATCTAAGATATCTGCCCTGTTGGTGGCTGCCATTACAATAACGTTGGTATCCGTTCCGAAACCATCCATTTCCGTCAGCAACTGGTTCAGCGTGTTTTCCCTTTCGTCATTCCCGCCGGAGAAGTTATTTTTTCCTCTGGCGCGTCCGATGGCATCAATCTCATCAATAAAGATAATGGCAGGCGACTTGGCTTTTGCCTGTGCAAAAAGGTCCCGCACCCTTGACGCTCCTACTCCGACGAACATTTCTACGAAATCTGAACCGGACAGTGAAAAGAAAGGTACTTTGGCCTCTCCTGCTACAGCTTTTGCCAATAAGGTTTTACCAGTTCCCGGAGGACCTACCAAAAGGACTCCTTTCGGGATTTTACCGCCCAACTTGGTGTATTTTTCGGAATTTTTAAGAAAGTCAACAACTTCCTGAACTTCTTCCTTGGCACCCTCAAGCCCGGCAACATCTTTAAAGGTTACCTGAATCCTCTCTTTTTCGTCAAACAGTTTTGCTTTGGATTTCCCGATGGAGAAAATCTGTCCTCCCGGGCCTCCGCCGCTTCCCATTTTCCGGAAAAGGAAGAAATAAAACAATCCTAAGATGGCAATCCATACAATAGCCTGGAGCAAGAAGCCCATTAAAGGGCTTTCGCCTTCTGCATAGTCTTTTGACGTCTGCAGTGCAGGATTCTGCTGTTTTAAGGCATCAAACTTCTCCAGAAAAAGCCTGAGGTCCCCGTATTTCAGGGTGAAATCAGCCTTAGGAGACATGGAAAGGCCTGAAAAAGGGCTGGACTTATCCTCTTTTTTTACGGTAGCTGACTTAGCAGCCTGTGTTAAAAACACGTCGGCCTTCTGGGCCTGTTTGTCAATCACAACTCTCTGGACTTTTCCTGCCTGCATTTCTCTGAAGAAACCGTCTTCATCAATCGTCTTTGCATTACTTTCTCCCATCAGATTGGGAACAAAAAGTAAAATAAGGGCGATAATGGCAATCGGAAAAAACCAGTTAAATCCTTTATTGTTCATTTATACTTTTTAAAATTTATATTTCATTTTCAATTCTGGTGATGTCTGCATCTCCCCAAAGTTCTTCTATATCATAATATGCCCTTACTTCCTTCTGGAAGATATGAACCACTACCGACACATAATCTACCAGTACCCACATTGAATTTTCGGTACCCTCCACATGCCAAGGCCTGTCCTTTAAATCGTTTCTTACTTTCTTTTCTACGCTTCCTGCCAATGCAGATACCTGTGTGTTGGAGTTACCGCTACAGATGATGAAAGTTTCCGCTACGGAATTTTCAATTTTCGAAAGATCAAAAATCATGATATCTTCCCCTTTAACATCCTGGATAGCTTCTACAATTTTATCTATTAGCGCCTGCTTTTCTGCTGTTTTGTTCATTAAAATATCTATAATCTGCAAATTTATTGTTTTTCTTTTACTTTAGCCTTACTTTTAGCCCCCGAAAGTCTTAAAGTTTTCTTAAATGAGCCAACTGTTTTATGTAAAAGCATGTTCTTCTACTAATGACGAAATTACCGGGTTTTTACCTTATGGGGATTCAGATTTTATTGCCCTCCATACTTTCAGCCAGACCAGAGGCCGGGGTCAGTACGGAAATACATGGATGTCAAATGCTGAAAAAAATATTGCGTATACGCTCGCGGTGAAAACTGAGAACTTTTTCATTCCCGATAGTCTGTTCAATTATTATACCGCAATTCTCATCAGCGATTTCCTTGCCAATGTGGCTGACTGCCCTGCAGAAATCAAGTGGCCGAATGATATCATTCTCAGGAAAAAGAAAATTGCCGGAATGCTGATTGAAAAGAAAAAGATCCGTGACGTCAACTATTACATCATCGGAGCCGGGATCAACGTGCTTCAGGAAGAATTCGATCAGATCCCCAATGCGGGCTCCCTTTTTTCCCAGACCGGGAAAACCTTTGATCTGGAAGAACTTACCCTGCAGTTACACAGTCTTATTGTTGACGGCTTGAAACAAACCCCTTCTCCAGCCGATATCATCACCCGTTTCAATAATTGCCTGTTCCGCAGGGATAAAATCTCCGTTTTTGAAATTGACGGAAAGAGACAAAATGGCATCATCCGGCATGCTGACGAAAAGGGAGAGCTCTGGATTGACCTTGAAAATGAGGGCTTAAAATCCTTCTACCATAAAGAAGTGAAGCTTCTTTACTGATTTGCCCTTCTGAGATACAGCACCAGGGCCAGCGGCATAAAGACCATATTCGGGAGCCACATGGCAACAGCCGGAGGCAATACCTTATTTTCGGAAACGATCTTAAGGGCTTCAAAGGAAAATACAAATACAAAGGCCAGGGAGATCCCCAGGGCAAGATTGATTCCCAGCCCGCCCCTTTTTTTCTGTGAAGAGAGGGAAAGTGCCAGAAAGGTGAGGATGACGATAGAAACCGGCATGGAAGTCCGCTGGTGAAGCTCATTCAGGTGGGCATTCAGGTTGCTGTTCCCCTTTTCCGATTCCCTTGCGATAAATTTCAGCAGTTCGGGTGTTGTCTTATTCTGCCCCAAAAGGTTATTCGGGAAAAGCTCGTCAGGGCCCTGACCGAACTTCTTTTTAAGATCAAAACCATTGGCCAGCCTTTCGGTATCGTCCGGATTCACTGTCTTTTCCGTGTATGAATTCAGCACAAATATTTTTTTATCCTTATCCCATGATACATCGGCAGCCTTCAGTTCATAGGCCAGCTTGCGGTTTTTATCGAATTTCTGATAGACAAAGCCGGATCCGCGGTATTCCCTTTTGTTCCATGAGTTGATAAAGATATACTCCGTTTTGCTCAGCTGGGCCGAAACGGGAGCGATCCCCATTACTTTTTCCTTTTTCGCCGCATTATAGGTATAAGCCTCCAGCTGGTTCTTCTGGATATTTGCCCATGGAAGGATAAAATGATTGATCCCTAAGGACAGCAAGGCGATAAAAAGTGAAGTAAGCAGGTAAGGCCGTGCAAAACGGTGGAAACTGGCCCCGCTGCTGATGATGGCAACGATTTCCGTATTGTTGGCCATCCTGGACGTAAAATAAATCACGGAAATAAACACCAGGATAGACAGGAACGTCATCACCAGGTTGATAATCCAGAACGGATAAAAATGGATCAGAAAGTAGCTAAGGTTCAGCTTCGGATCAAGGGCCATGGCATTTTCAATCCTCGGGATTTTCTGCTGGACATCAATTACCAGCACCACGATAGACAGCAGGACCAGCATGAAACTGAAGGTTCCGAGATACTTTCTGACAATATACCTGTCTATAATTTTTAACATTGCTGTTTCTGATCTTTAGGTTGTTCTCTGATCTTCTTTATAGCCTTTGCCTCAGCACCGGCATTACTGAATTTTTCCATTGGTAGAAGTCGCCTTCCAGGATATGCTCCCTTGCCGTTTTTACCAGATCCAGGTAAAATGCCAGGTTATGGATGGAAGCAATCTGCTTGGCCAGGTACTCCTTGGATACGAAAAGGTGCCTCAGGTATGCTTTTGAATATTCGTGATCGACAAAGCTTGTTCCCATCTCATCCAGCGGCGAAAAATCCTGTTTCCATCTTTCGTTTTTCATATTCATGACACCTTTCCAGGTGAAGAGCATGGCATTTCTTGCATTCCGGGTCGGCATGACACAATCCATCATATCAATTCCCAGGCCGATGGATTCCAGGATGTTCCATGGTGTCCCCACTCCCATCAGGTATCTTGGCTTTTCTTTCGGCAGAATGTCGGTTACTTCATCGGTAATCCTGTACATTTCCTCTTCCGGCTCCCCTACCGACAGGCCGCCGATGGCATTTCCTTCCGCTCCTGCTTCGGCAATTACTTCCGCCGAAATTTTCCTTAGATCCGAATACGTGGATCCCTGCACAATCGGGAAGAATGTTTGTTTGTGCCCGTACAGTTCAGGATTTTTTTCATTCCAGTCCATGCATCGCTTCAGCCACCGGTGGGTCATTTCCATAGAAGACTTTACCTGATTGTAATCGCACGGATATGCCACACATTCATCAAAAGCCATGAAAATATCGGCCCCGATCTGCCGCTGGATTTCCATTGATTTCTCCGGCGTAAACAAATGAACGCTTCCGTCTATATGAGATTTGAATTTCACCCCTTCTTCGGACATTTTCCTTGTACCTGAAAGCGAAAATACCTGGAAGCCCCCGGAATCGGTAAGGATCGGAAGATCCCAGTTCATGAACCGGTGCAGCCCGCCTGCTTTTTCCATCGTATCCATTCCGGGACGAAGGTACAGGTGATAGGTATTTCCCAGGATAATCTGGGCTCTGATGTCTTGTTTCAGTTCTCGCTGATGAACTGTTTTTACACTGGCCACGGTTCCTACCGGCATGAAAATCGGAGTCTGGACCGTTCCGTGACCGGTTACTATTTCTCCGGCTCTCGCTTTTCCTTCTGTGGTTTTCTCTATGGTAAAAAATTTCATTCTGTTTCTTTCTTTTTCCGCTTGCCGCAGATCCTGTTCTGCAGCCGGTCAGGAGTCTGCTTTTGTATTTATCTTGAAAGGCCGGGAACATTCTGAGGATTCCCTGCCGCACCTGTTTTATCCTTTACATATTTCTCCGCTTTCGGATCTTTCTCCAGAAGGATTTCCTGGGCGTCTTCGGCAATCCCGCTCATTTTTTCCTTTATCACATAATACCGGTAGCTTTCCACAAAGTCTTTGGAATTTACCTTATGCGTTTTCAGCACATACCGTGTTCCGGCCTCAAGGTTGGCGCCCGGATACATGAAAGTTGCCTGATCGTTAATGGACAGGTCCGCAAGGATCTCTGCCATCTGATCCCGGGAAATCAGATTTTTGGGCTTGTCGATATAGTCTCCGCCACAGGAAACCATGAGAAAAAGGATAAAAATGGCAGTCAGCTTTTTCATAACCTGTTGATGATTGATTTCCATTTTAAGTTCAGTACTCCGAACACCGCTTCATGAATGATCCCGCCGTTCATTTTGCTTTCCCCAAGGATTCTGTTGGTGAAGATAATGGGAACTTCCACGATCCTGAACCCTTTTTTGAAGGCGCGGAATTTCATTTCGATCTGAAAGCCATAGCCCTTCAGCCGTACATTATCCAATCCGATTTCCTCTAGTACTTTTCTTGAAAAGCAGACGAAACCGGCAGTGGTATCATGCACCGGGATGCCCAGCACGAATCGTACGTATTTTGATGCAAAATAAGACAGCAGCACCCTTCCCATCGGCCAGTTCACTACATTTACGCCTTTGGAATACCTTGATCCCACGGCCATATCCGCCTGAAGGCAGGCCTTATAAAGCTTCGGAAGATCCTGCGGGTTGTGGGAAAAATCGGCATCCATCTCAAAAATATAATCATATTTGTTCTCGAGGGCCCACCTGAATCCATGGATGTAAGCTTTCCCGAGTCCGTCTTTTATTTTCCGTATGGAAAGATGCAGATGATGCGGGAATTTCTTCTGCATCTCCTTTACCCGTTCCGCCGTTCCATCAGGAGATGAATCGTCCACCACCAAAATATGAAAGTCATCTTCCAATGCAAAAACCGCGGAAATAATATTTTCAATATTTTCCTTTTCGTTGTACGTAGGAATGATAACCAGTTTTTTCATTTCAGTTTGCAAAGATAGTTTATTTAACCTTTTTATTTTATACAAAATAATCTATAATTTTGCAAAAAAAATAGTTCCGTTGCCGTTATCACAACATTTTATAAACCAGACAAGAATACCTGAAAACAACGATTGGGTACTCTTTATATTGCTGGGCTGCATTTTTTTATATCTTTTTATGATGAACATCGTGGAAAGGGAAGCCAGCCTGAAAGACTTTCTGCTTCAGAAATATTTTGATGCCAGCAACAACCTGCCGAGCTGGGTAATGACTTCAGCGGTTACGGCACTTACCTTATCAGCACTTGTTTCCCAGTACGTCCCTACCGTTCCGGAATATGCTGCCAACCTTCAGGTTCTGGGGTACCAGATGAACAAATTCGGGTTCTGCCTGCTTTGCGTGGTGCTGTTTTACCTGGTGAAAACCAGCCTGGGCTATTTGTTTTTCCAGAGTATCGGGGACGGGAAAAGATGGACGGTCTTTTATTTTACGGCGACGAAATTCTATTTTATCCTTTCTTTTCTGCTGATCATTTTATGCATCATGCAATATTACTTCCCGGTAGACAGAAATAAATTATTTCTTTATTACCTGCTGTTCTTTTCTTTTGTCTTCATTTTCAAGGTTTTTTTCTATTTATTTCACAAGAACAGGGTTTTACCCGCAAAATGGTATTATAAATTTTTGTATATTTGCACCCTCCAAATAGCACCTCTTCTGATGCTTTGGAAATTATTATTTTTTTAATAAAAGTCAATGATGAGAATAAAGTCTATATTGGTATCACAGCCAGCCCCTAGCGAGTCGTCTCCGTACCTGGATATTGCGAAAAAGGAAAAGATAAAGATAGATTTCCGTCCTTTTATCCATGTCGAAGGAGTTGACAATAAAGAACTGAGAACACAAAAGATCGATCTTACGCAGTATACCGGGATTATTTTCACGAGTAAGAATGCAATAGACCATTACTTCAGACTCGCTGAAGAAATGCGTTTTTCGGTACCGGATACGATGCGTTACATCTGCCAGTCCGAAGCCATTGCCAATTACCTGCAGAAGCACATCGTCTACAGGAAAAGGAAAATCAGCTTCGGGGAAAAGAATTTCTCGGACCTGGCGCCGCTTTTCAAGAAGTTTCCGACGGAGAAATACCTTCTGCCGTCTTCCGATGTCCTGAGCCCGGATATCGTAAGGACCATGGAAGCTTCTAACGTAGACTGGAAGAGAGCCATTATGTACAGAACGGTATGCAGCGATCTTACCGACATTACCATCAAGGATTACGACATGCTGATTTTCTTCAGCCCGCAGGGAATCAAATCACTGCAGCAGAATTTTCCGGATTTTAAACAGGAAGAAACCAGAATCGGGGTTTTCGGAACCACCACACTGGCCGCTGCCGAAGAAGCAGGACTGAAAGTAGACCTTATGGCCCCTACGAAAGAAACACCGTCCATGACCATGGCCCTGGAAAAATATATTAAAGCCCTGCATAAGTAAGGTTTTACCGTAAAATATACCTTAACCGTCTTTTCATACCGGAAAGATGGTTTTTTTTTAATTACATTTGAAAAACAATTAGTATTGAATGGAAGCTCCAAAGGCAAAAAAAATAGAAAAGATACTGGAAATACACGGCGACAGAAGAACAGACCCTTATTTCTGGCTCAATGAAAGGGAAAATCCCGAAGTGATCCGCTACCTTGAAGAAGAAAACGCCTATGCCGATTTCATCATGAAGGACACGGAATCCATGCAGGAAGAACTCTTTGAGGAAATGAAGGCCCGTTACAAGAAAGATGATGAATCCCTGCCTTATTTTTTCAATGGCTACTGGTATATCGTAAGGTATGAAGAAGGAAAGGAATACCCTATTTTCTGCCGCAAATACCAAAGCCTGGATCATGAGGAAGAAATCCTCATTGACGTCAATGTACTGGCTGAAGGCGAAAGCTATTTTGAAGTCGGAAGCGTAGCCGTATCCCCTGATAACGAGCTGGTCTCCTTTTCTTCGGACAATGTGAGCCGCAGGATCTACACCATCAATTTCAAAAACCTCAGAACGGGAGAGATCCTTCCGGACAAGATTGAAAACACAACCGGCAAGGCCGTATGGGCCAATGATAATGAACATGTCTTCTACATCCGTAAAGACGAAAGCCTGCGCGCCTTCCAGGTATACAGGCATAAGCTGGGAACCGATACCTCAGAAGACCTCCTGATTTTCCATGAGCAAGATGACACCTTTGATGTAAATGTGTTCAAAACAAAATCAATGGAATACATCTTCATTGCCAGTTCAAGCACAATTTCGGATGAACACCGGTTTATCCCTTCGGATAATGTTTTTGCGGACTGGACGATCATTCAGCCGAGAATTGATGACCTCGAGTATTCCGTAGAGCATTACGAAGACGAATTCTATATCATCACCAATGCAGACGACGCTTTCAATTTCAAGATCGTAAAAACGAAGATCAGCCACTGCGGCATGGAAAACTGGACCGATGTTATTCCTCACCGCCCGGAAATCCTGCTCGAAGGTTTTGAAATCTTCAGAAATTACCTGGTGCTGGAAGAACGTGAAGAAGGGCTGCTTCAGATCAGGATTATTGATGAAAAAACACAGGAATCGCATTATCTGCCGTTCTCAGATCCCACCTACACCGCCTACATCGGGGTGAATCTGGAGTTTGACACGGAAATTGTACGATACGGCTATACTTCGCTGACCCAGCCAAGTTCAACCTACGAATACAATATGAAGGAAAAAACCACCGTTCTCCTGAAACAGCAGGAAGTCCTGGGCGGAAAATTTTTCCCTGAAAATTATGTCTCAGAAAGAATCTGGGCAGATTCCAGAGACGGAGAAACGAAAATACCGGTTTCCCTGGTCTATCATAAAAACACGCAGAAGTCTGCAGACACTCCCCTGCTGTTATACGGTTACGGAAGCTACGGACACACGGTGGATGCAAGCTTTTCCAATGTACGGCTTTCCATTCTGGACAGAGGCTTTATTTATGCCATTGCCCATATCCGCGGCGGCGAATATCTGGGGAGGGAATGGTACGTAGAAGGCAAGATGCTGCATAAGAAAAACACGTTCTTCGATTTTATCGATGCCGGGAAATACCTGGTTCAGGAAAACTACACCTCTCCGGAACACCTGTATGCCATGGGCGGAAGCGCCGGCGGCCTGCTGGTAGGAGCCGTAATGAATTATGAACCGGCTTTATTCAACGGGATCGTGGCACAGGTACCTTTTGTAGATGTGGTAACGACCATGCTGGATGAGACCATCCCTCTGACGACCGGAGAATACGACGAATGGGGAAATCCGAACGATGAAGAATATTATCATTACATGAAAGAATATTCACCATATGATAACGTGGAAGCCAAAGACTACCCGAATGTCCTCATCACCACCGGGCTGCACGATTCCCAGGTCCAGTACTGGGAACCGGCCAAATGGACAGCCCGGCTCAGGGAACTGAAAACCGATCACAACCTGTTGGTTTTCAAAACGGATATGAGCGCAGGACACGGCGGAGCCAGCGGAAGATTTGAATCCCTGAAAGAGGATGCCCTGGAATTTGCATTTCTTCTGATGGTGGATCAAAAAACCCATGAACCTATACAATAAACCCAACTTATCAATTTACCACTCATGAATGAAGCAGAATACTGGCAGAAAGTAGAACAGTTTTTCATTGAAACTTTTGATACGGAAAAGAATGCGCCGATTGAAACCTACCTGTTTCTGATCGGCCTTCAGGAATTAGGAAGCGGCCAGCAGAAATATACGAAGGATGACAAAGTAAACCTGATCCACATTGCCGTATGCAGGTTACTTGAACCTTTCGGATACTATAAATTTTCACATTATGACGACGACGGTTATCCGCATTTCGAAATAGTGGAGGAACTTCCGGAACTGAAGCCGAACGAGCAGCAGCTTCTAATGAAAAAAGCCATCATCCAATATTTTCAGGATGAAGAATTAATCTGAACATTACTTTCAAGCCTGTCCGGCTAAACAAATTTTCAGGGAAAAGATCAACAAAAAAGATGCTGTTCAAAAAGTTTGGACAGCATCTTTTTCATTAATTTTCAAATTGCCTTATTTTCAAACTGCCAGAATCTCCTCCAACTGAGCCAGACCTGTCATAAAGCCTTCTTTAAAGCCCATTTCAAGAATCTGACGCATCTCTTGCTGCGTCTTAAAATGAATATTGACCGTAACTTTGGTCCCTTCTTCCACCCCGGTAAATCCGAAAAGCCATTTTACCTGCGGAAAAGCATCGCTGACATTTCCGTGTTCGTCGCAAAATGCATCAGTGGCATCGAAGCTTCTGTGGTCTGTAATTTCACCATATTTTACCTGGGCATCATGTTTCTCCCCTTCAGGTCCCAACATGGCGTACCGCCAAATGCCTCCCTCCCGGAAATCCTGGCTTATAGTTTCACATTTCCAGGGCTTGGGTGCCCACCACAGATCCAGCAGTGCCGACCGGGTGAAATGGTTCCATACGCTGGAAACATCCGTGCTGTAAACGGCCATTACATACACATGACCTGCATCAGCATCTTCATTAAAAATAATATCGGTTTTCATATACATACTTTATTTGGTGGTTCCGGGACAGCTCTTCAGCCTTACCCTTATATTAAAGATAACTAAAAATTTAATAAAAAATTGTTAAAAAAGCGCCTTTTAAGAAAAATTACACAATTTTATGGTTTGTTTTTTGTTCATTGACTTATAAAATGATTAATTTTAACATTATCATTCTTAAAAAATTATAAAATAAACTCATGAATAATAAATTCATTCCGATAATCTCAGTGTTCATGACGATCTCACTGATTGTTTTTGTAACACTCCAGTTTTATTGGCTGAAACGTTATTATGGCGCCCTGGATCAGGATTTCTCTTCCAAGGTGTATTCCGCGCTGGAGAATACTTCAAAAATCGTGGGTGAAGCGGAAGTGGATAAATACCTGAATGTAGATGCCAAAAATTTCAGGAACAATATTCTTGCCAACAGCAGCCAGCCTTCACTTACGGCCATTCAGCAGATCAAGGACTCCGGAACCCAGCGGCAGATTATTTATTCCAAGAACATCATCGAAAAGAACCAGCTTCCGATCTCCAAGAAAGGCGATTCCCTGAAACTGACAACCCTGTATTCCGATGAGGCGGCCTATAAGATAAAACGGGATACCACCAGCCGCGAACTCCTGACAGCAGACCTCAACAGGGATATTGAAAACGGTGATTATGCCATGAAGGAATTTGTAAAAGTAAACGGCAATAACCTCCCGATTACCAAGAGGGTAAGTAGTAAGGTGCTGGATTCCGTTATTACCAAAGAACTGAGAATCCGGGGAATTTCGGCAGCTTTCGGCTATGGTGTTATCGATAAAGGCAATCTACTCACCAGTGTGGCCAACAAACTTTACAAAGAGAAAAAAGATAACAACACCTACAGCTACCCTCTTTTTACGGATTCCAAGGAAAGGACATTATACACGCTGGCACTGGTATTCCCGAAAAAGGAATATTCCCTTGCCATGAACAACTGGCCCATGCTGCTGGGAACTTTTCTCTCCCTGCTTACCATTCTGGGGATCTATATTATTTCCATCAATTATATGATGCGGCAAAAAAAATTGGCTGAGGTAAAGACCGACTTCATCAATAATATGTCCCACGAGTTTAAAACACCGCTGGCAACCATTTCCGTAGCCACGGATTCCCTTGCCAACGATAAAATTGCCACCAATCCGGATAAGGTAAAATATTATTCCGAGCTCATCAAACAGGAAAACCTGAGGATGAAGAAGCAGGTGGAAAACGTACTGAACATGTCCAAGCTGGAAAGGAATGAAGTCAATCTGTTCCTGAAGGAAACCAATGTACGGGAACTGATCAGAAGAACCACCGAGTCTTTTAACCTGATCATACAGCAGAGAAACGGGAGCCTTAAACAGGAATTCAATGCAACAGATTATAATTTCAGGATTGATGAATTCCACATCAGCAATATGCTGGTCAACCTGTTGGACAATGCGAACAAGTACTCACCGGAAGCACCGGAAATCAGCATCAAGACCAGTAATGAAGGCCATTGGTACGTGATTGAAATTTCCGATAAAGGGATGGGGATGGAAACGCAGAACAAAACCAAAATCTTTGAAAAGTTCTTTAGGGAAGAAACCGGAAATATCCATAATGTGAAAGGTCAGGGACTCGGACTGTCTTATGTAAAAAAGATCGTGGAACTGCACAAAGGCCTCATCATTGTAGACTCACAGAAGGGGAAAGGCAGTACCTTCACCATCAAACTGCCGATGAGCTGACCATACCCTATAAATAAACCAGATAATAAATAAAGACGAGGAAGAGTGACTTGTTCATTCTCAGTATTAATGTTTAATGATTACCATTATGAGCAACAGAATATTATTAGTAGAAGACGACCAGAGTTTCGGCGCAGTACTGAAGGATTATCTATCCATCAATAATTTTGAGGTAACGCTGGCTACGGATGGAGAAATGGGACTGAAAGAATTTACGGAAAACGAATTCGACATCTGTATCTTCGATGTCATGATGCCTAAAAAAGACGGATTCTCACTGGCCGAAGACGTAAAAAAAATAGACAAAAACACCCCGATCATTTTTCTTACGGCAAGAAACATGCGTGAGGACATCCTGAAGGGATACCAGCTGGGTGCCGACGATTATATCACCAAACCGTTTGACACGGAATTGCTTTTATACAAAATCAAAGCGATCCTGCAGAGAAGTTCCACTTTGGAAAATGAAGAACAGGAACAGTTTAAAATCAGCAATATCTTTTTTGATTCCATGCTGCGGCAGCTGCGGGTAGGCGATAATGAATACAAGCTTTCGCCAAAGGAAAACGAATTGCTGAAACTGCTCTGCATCCACAGAAATGACTTTATGCCGCGGGATCTTGCCTTAAGAAAAATCTGGAAGAAGGAAAACTATTTTACGGCAAGAAGTATGGACGTTTACATTGCCAAACTGCGGAAGCTCCTGAAAGATGATGAAGGCCTGGAAATCATCAATGTTCATGGGGAAGGATTCAGGTTGCTGGTAAAAAATTAAAAACCGGAAAGGCTTTGTTTTTTAAACAAATGAGTACCTGCTTTCAATAATACCGTTAAATTAGCAAAACAATTCAAAATGTTTTGCTAATTTTGTTTTTCATCAGAAGATATGAAGAATATTGTACTGGGCGCAGTTGCCCTATCTATAGTTACCGTTTCCTGCAAAAAAGACGAAAGACCGACTTACCTGAAAGAAGAAGCGTCTGTTCAGCCGTCAGCGATGGCCATGAACCCTGCTCCCAAGACCTCTATCCTCGATCAGGCGGGTATCAAAACCACCTCCGGATCCGGAATGTCTACCGTTACCTCAGCCGGCATGAATCCGCCGCACGGGCAGCCGGGGCACCGGTGCGATATTCCTGTAGGGCAACCGCTGAACTCCGCACCCGCACCGGGAGCACAGAATGCTGCCATGAATACCAGCCAGGGACAGACCGTCCAGATTGACCCCAATTCCGTACAGCCCGGGAAATTTACGGTAGATGCCAATGGGAAAGCGAAAACAACAGTTACAGCCAAAGGAATGAACCCGCCGCATGGAGAACCGGGGCACCGGTGTGATATTCCTGTAGGACAGCCGTTGAACAGTAAGCCTGTAGCCCCTGCTGCAGCTGCTACTGCTGCACAACCTGTCCAGATGAATCTTCAGAGCGATCCTTCAGCAAACCGGCCCGCACCTCAGATCGGAGAAAAACCGGCACTTAATCCTCCGCATGGCAAACCATGGCACAATTGTGCCGTAAAGGTAGGTGAAGCTTTGCCATAATTTTTGTATTTTTGCAGAAGTGAAACTATTTCAGATCATAGCCGTTGTTTTTTGCCTGGGGATTTTTCTTTTCCCCAAAGACAGCCTGTATCTGGAGAATATGCAGGAAACCTGTTGCCGCCAGGACTCTGCAATGGAGGGAATGGATTGCTGTAAAAAAGACGATCATACAAAACATTCCTCCCATCAGAACAAAGAAAAAAAATCTTCTTCCTGTGATGACAGCTGCTGTTCTTCCTGCACGCTGTGCTATACCTTCATTGAAACCCCTTTTTCCAGAAACCCGGGACTGGAGTTATCCTATTACAAATCCAACAAAAACTTACAGTTTCAATACTCGGACCCTCATCTTTCAGACCGTTTAAAGGAAATCTGGCAACCGCCCAAATTAGGTTAATCAAACAAAATGCAACACTGTATCCGTCCGGCAATTGATCCATCATTGCCAGGCTATTACATTACTATGTTGCTGCATTACATTTTATTAATCTAAATCCTAAACAAAAATGAAATCATATATTTCCAGAATCATTCTGGGCATATCCCTTCTGTCTGCGCTCTTAATATCTGCCCAGGATCTTTCTAAAAACAGTTTCACCGTAAAAGGGAACTGCAATATGTGCAAAGAAAGAATTGAAAGCACTGCCAAAAAAGCAGGGGCCAAAACGGCGGTTTATTCCGTGGACCTCCAGACACTGACTGTAGAAACAGATCAGGCCGGTTCAACGGACGAAATCCTGAAAAAAGTGGCCGATGCCGGCCATGACAATGAAAGGTTCAAAGCCACCGAAACCAGTTACCAGTCCCTGCCCGATTGCTGCCATTACCCACGCAATCCGCAGGCTGCCACTACAGAAAAGCACGATCATCCTTCAAAAAAGGAAAATGAGTTTTATGTAAGAGGCAATTGCGAATCCTGCAAGGCCAGGATTGAAAAAGCAGCCAGGGATGCCGGCGCCGATGCTGCCGAATGGAATGCGGAAACCCAGACGGTTACCTTACATTTTAATCCGTCCAAAACCTCAGCCGATAAGATTTTAAAGAAAATAGCAGAGGTCGGTCACGATAACGAAAAGTACAAATCCAGCGACAACACCTATAAAAACCTTCCGTCCTGCTGCCTGTATGACCGGACAGTCCCTTTCGGGGAAGCCAATCCGAAAGTACATTCAGAAAAGAGCGAGCCCCAGGAACATGCGGAGCATACGGTTTCCAATACTGAACATTCTGCAGGAAAAGACATTGAGGGCATTACGGTAACAGGATCGAAAGCCCCGACTTCATTACAGAAAAAAGAAGCCGGACTGGTTTTTAACATCGATAAAAAAGAATTACTGAAAGCCGCCTGCTGCAACTTATCCGAAAGCTTTGAAACCAACGCCACGGTAGACGTCTCCTTCAGCAATGCCGTAACGGGAACCAAGCAGCTGAAAATGCTGGGACTGGATCAGAAATACACCAGCTTAACGAAAGAACTGCTGCCTGAGATCAGAGGGCTGGCCTCCGCTTACGGACTGAGTTTCATCCCGGGAAGATGGATTGAAAGCATCCAGCTGACAAAAGGCGGAAGCACGGTAACCAACGGCTACGAAAGCATCACCGGGCAGATCAATACCGAACTGCTGAAAAATGCTGAGAAACCCGAAACGTCATTAAACCTTTTCGCCGATTTCAACGGAAGAGCCGAAGCGAATATTACCAGCGTTTCGCCGATCAATGAAAAATGGTCGCAGACCTTTCTGCTTCACGGAAACGGCACATTCGGCGATACGGACATGAACGGGGACGGCTTCCTGGACCAGCCGAAAGGAACCCAGCTGAATGCCGCCTATCTGCTCAACTACAACGACCTGGAAAAATCAGGCTTAGGTTCGCATTTCGGGATCAATTTCATTAAGGATGAAAGGACTTCCGGACAGATCGGCTTCGATAAAAAAATTCCTCAGGAAAAGCAATCGCTTTACGGCGCAGGCATTGATATTTCCAGATTCCAGGTGTGGAACAAGACCGGCTATGTTTTTAAAGGAAAACCGTACCAGAGCTTAGGCTGGATGAACCAGTACACCTATCATCAGCAGGACAGCTTCTTCGGATTGAGGAATTACTCCGGAAAGCAGCAGACGTATTATTCCAACCTGATTTTTGAAAGTATTTTAGGAAATACCAACCATAAATACAAAGCCGGGGCAAGCTTTATGTATGACGGCTATGATGAAACCTATTTAACGGGCAACTTCAAAAGAAATGAAATCGTTCCCGGAGCCTTTGCGGAATATACCTTAACCGGACTTAAATATACTTTGGTCGCCGGTGCACGGGTGGATTTCCACAATCTGGCAGGAACACAGTTTACCCCAAGACTGAATTTCAAGTATGATTTTACGCCGCAGACTATCCTGAGGCTTTCTGCAGGAAGAGGTTTCCGGACAGCCAATGTCTTCGCGGAAAGCCAGCCGTATTTTGCTTCTAACAGGAACCTGCTGATCTTACAGAACGGCGGGAATATTTATGGGTTAAAACCTGAAATTGCCTGGAATTACGGAGCCAGCCTGCAGCAGGAATTTAAAATCTTCGGAAGAAAATCAACCGTTGTGGCCGATTTTTTCAGAACCGATTTTCAGGATCAGGTGATGGTGGATCTGGACCGCTCTCCACAACAGCTTACCTTCTATAATCTGGAAGGGAAATCTTTTGCGAATTCTTTCCAGACGCAGTGGGATTTTATACCGTTTAAGAATTTTGAGGTCCGGCTGGCTTACAAATATTACGATGTGCAGGCCGATTACCTGGATGGAAGAAGAGAGGTCCCTTTCATGGCGAAACACAGAGGCTTTGTGAATTTAGCTTATGCTACCAATAAAAACAGCAATGGCGGATTCTGGAGTTTCGATACCACCCTGAATGTTGTCGGGAAACAAAGGCTGCCGGATACCTCTTCCAACCCTGTTTCATTTCAGCTTCCGGCGTACTCCGGATCCTATGCGGTTCTGAATGCCCAGGTTTCAAAGAACTTCAATAAAAAAATCAGGGCTTATGTTGGTGGTGAAAACCTCACTTCGTATTACCAGAAAAACGCAATCGTAGATGTAAAAAATCCTTTCGGAAATTATTTCGACGGCGGGATGGTGTATGCTCCGATTATGAAAGCGAATTTTTATGTGGGACTGGATGTGAGTTTCTAGTTTCGGATATTCATATCTTATTATAAAAGCATGGTTTCAGAAATGTAAATTTCCCGGAACCATGCTTCTTCTATATTAACTTTCCGAAACTGAAAAATCACAAATCAATAGTTTGCAAATTATGGAAACTTTTTATATATTAGCTTATGAATATTGAAGAAATTTCAACAGGCAAAATTTATCCGATAGAAATTTTACCGGTGGAAAAATCTGATTACAAATCATTAACTAAAGCAAGATATTTTTTTAACTGGAAGGAAGAAAAAGATCAGCAGATATACAAACTGGTTATTAAAGGAGACAATGATATTCTCGGACTTATTTCGTTCGAAATCATTCGTGAAGAATGGAGAATCCATATCAGGCTGCTTACCGTTTCAGAAGAGAATAAGGGGAAAGATAAGAAGTTTAATAGAATTGCAGGAAATCTGCTCTGCTATGTTGCTAAGATTGCCGTAATGGAATTTGCAGAAATGGCCTGCATTTCCCTTAAGCCCAAAACTGCAATTTATAAACATTACGTTGATACATATAAAATGAATATTACAGGCACTACTCTAAGTTTGGAAGTACCGGAAATATTAAATTTAATTAAAGAATATGAAAGCGACTCTTAAAGGAAATAGTAATGAAAATACTGAATTTGGTGTCGATTCCAGATATCATAACAGCAAAGAACGCGAATCTGATTCCGTCGCCTTGATGGAAGCCCGTTTGAAAAGAATGAAAAATTTGTCTAAAGAACAAATTATGCAGGCCAGGCTGGTACAATTGAAATTAAAAATGGAAAACTATATTCATGTAGAAGCTGATGATGCAAAGGACAGTTTTACCGGATTTCTGGAATCATATATTGACATATTGTATTCCAGAAGAACCGAATTTGCAAGTGATGTCAATATATCTGATGTTTTATTGAGCCAGATTATTAACCGTCATCGTGAAGCCAGTAAAGATTTTATGCTGAAACTGATGATCCATTCTGAAAAAATCTTTAGCGGCATATCTGATTTTAGAAAAGAAACATGGTATCATATTTATTTCCAGGAAAAAATACGTGATATGATGGCTACCCAAAAAGATTGGCGTCCCGAAATCGAAAAACAGGTAAAGCTTAGAGAATTAATTTAAATCATAAATGCAGCCTGGCTTCCAAAATTCCAGTTCTCCGAAGCCATGCTTTTTTGTATCTTTCCCTGAAGAAATCCGTCACCGAAGATGCTTACTTTTGAAGACCAATACAAAAAACTGGGTTTTGAAACCTTTTATGAAGAGAACCTGCAAACTTTTACGGAGTCGAAATATACATCCGAAATCAGGATTTTCTATGTCCCGCCAGGATATGAGCTGACGGTAGATTTTAAACAATACCGTATTGAGAAGCCGGCCTTATTTTTCCTGACCCATCAGCATCTGCAGGTAGAGAAAGCATCGGGAGAATCAAAACTCCTCTGTTATAACCGTGATTTTTACTGCATTCAGATCCATGATAAGGAAGTGGCCTGCGACGGGCTTCTGTTCCACAATGTTTTTGAAATTCCATTTGTGGAGCTTGACGAATCAGAAGATTCAGTCATTAAAAATCTATTTCAAAACATCAGAGAAGAACTCGAGGGCAAGGATTCTTCGGCCGAAGAGATGATCCGGACTTACGTAAAGCAGATCATCATCCGCGCTACCCGCAAATGGAAGAAGCAGAACCTGGATAATGATGACGTCAAAATCCCGGGGAGCGAACTGGATATTTTCAGGGATTTCAGCCGGCTGCTGGAAATCCATTTCCGGGAAAAACATCATGTCGCAGAATATGCGGAGCTCCTTCGCGTGGCTCCCAAAACCTTAACCCATAAATTCAAAAATTTAAAACTGGAATCCCCGAACCAGTTTATTATCAACCGGATTTTGCTGGAAGCCAAGCGGCTTTTGTTCTATATGGATAAGCCTGTGAAAGAGATTGCCTATGATCTGGGCTATGAAGATCCGGCCTATTTCAACCGTCTTTTTACCGCTAAAACCGGAAACACACCTGCCCAGTTCAAAAAAAATTATGTTTCGGGAAAAAAGTACAACATTTAGTACATTTTATCTATTGAATCGGAACGATATCTGCTATAGTTTTGTCCTGTTAAAAAATTCTAACAATAAAAATCCAACACATTATGAAACGTAATGCAACAGCCGTCTGGAACGGTACCATCAAAGAAGGAAAAGGACATTTAACCACACAGAGCAGCACATTGAGCCAGACTCAGTATTCTTTCAACAGCCGTTTTGAAGAAGGCGTGGGAACCAACCCGGAAGAATTGCTGGCAGCAGCTCATGCAGGATGTTTTACCATGAAATTAAGCGCTGAGCTTTCACAGGCAGGTTTTACTCCTGAAGAACTGACTACAAAATCGGTGATTACCCTGGATCCGAGCGTTGGAAAAATTACGAAATCCGAGCTTACGTTAACGGCAAAAGTCCCGGGAATTTCTGAAGAAGAATTCCAGAAATATGCTAAAATCGCAGAAGAAGGATGCCCGGTAAGCGCAGCTTTCAATTTTGAAATTACTTTGGAAGCTACGCTGGCTAACTCATAATCCTGATCTGAGATTATTTTATGCTAAAGATCTTAAAGTAATGATCAATAAAAACGGGCTGAAGCCCGTTTTTTCTGTTTAAATCCTTTCGGCTTTAGCCTAACCATTAAAAAACAGCCCAGCAATATACCGATCGGTATATTTTTGTATATTTGTCCTGTAATTTATGACCCATGTTAAAAGCGGAAAAGACAAAACAATTTATTATTGAGAAAACAGCCCCGGTATTCAATATCAAAGGCTATACATCTACGTCTTTATCCGACATTACGAAATCCACCGGACTGACAAAGGGCAGCATTTACGGAAATTTTGAGAATAAGGAGGAAGTGGCGCTCGAAGCTTACCGGTACAACGCAGGTTTGTTAAAAGAAAAAATGTCTTCATCTTTCAGCGAAAAATTTCCTACCTCAATCGATAAGCTGTATGCTTTTGTTGCCTTTTACAGAGAAAGCTGGACGTCTGTAGTGTTAAATGGAGGCTGTCCTTTGATGAATGCGGCTACAGAATCGGATGATACTTTCCCTGGTCTGAAAAACCTGGTCACCCAATCTTTTGAAGAATGGATTTCCAAAATTTCATCTGTCATATCCGGTGGTCAGGAAAAAGGGGAACTGGATAAAAAGCCGGATGCGGAAGAATATGCCTCATTGTTCATCATGATGATCGAAGGCGGAA
>JAKOOI010000375.1 GCA_022701475.1 Weeksellaceae bacterium | reverse complement strand
AAACATAATGTAGCCGTAATAGATGTAATCAAGCTGTTTACAAAAGTACATTAACCTGATTTATAGCAAATTAACCTGTTTACTTTTGTATATTGTTATAGTTTACATTTGTGTATTAATATGATTTGCATTTGTATATTATATTATTTACATTTGTAACACTATTAAAATACTGTGATATGAGCCTGAATGAAAGAATCTCTGAAGTAATAGAGTACTCAAATCTTACTCCTTCTGAATTTGCCGATGAAATAGAGGTGCAGCGCTCTTCGATCTCGCATATTACTTCAGGAAGAAACAAGCCTTCACTTGAATTTATCATAAAGATAAAATCCCGTTTTCCGGAGATCTTATGGGACTGGCTTATTACCGGTGATGGCACCATGCTGAAACCTGAATTGGCAGAACCTGTTCCTGTGACTGAAGAGACTATTGACAAAGCACCGGAGAAACCCGTGCCCACTCCGCTTCCGGATCTTTTTGTCATGATGAATGAGGACAAAGATTTCGGGACAGAAGAAGATAAAAATGAGTTCCGTCAGAGTGCCGTTCCAGAATCGTTTGTAGCGGATGAAGGTAAACCTTACCGTCAGATAACCGATTCTCAGCGATTAGAACAACAGAAGGAGGGTTTCATTTCACAAGCTATTGAAAATCAAAACAATAAAATAAAACGTATCGTCATTTTTTATGAGAATGGAAAATTTGAGAGTTTTGAGCCATAAAAAAAACCTGATTAAAAAGATAATCAGGCTTGGCATACATAAAACAATAAATTATTGTTTTACCAGTTTTGTAATTTTAGATATTTCACTGCTTTTGATCTTAACCAGATAGATTCCCTTTTGCAAATCTGAGACATTATATTTTTCGGTTCCTTTCAAACTCCTGACTATTTTTCCGGACATATCCATCACTTCAACAGATGTGATATTAATTTTTTCAGGATTGCTGATCCTGAAAATATCGTATACGGGATTGGGATATACCTGCATCCTGTTATCATACTGCATTATTTCTTTGGTTCCCAGTGAGCCGGTTGTATAAGTAATGACAAATGGCATATCCATAGGATAATCCTGAGCGGTAGAAAAGTTGCCGTCATTAATCAGCGAGATCCATGTACTTGCGATTGCGTCATTCTGTTTGGCATTCCAGCCCGCCAGTCCGCGGGTTCCCGAGATGGTTACGGGGGGGAGAAACCCTGCATTGGCAGGCGTAACATTCTGCAACTGGTATTTAATCCAGTAGGTACCGCCGGTTAAGGTGACCGGTGTGTTGGCAGTGACTTTCCATATTCTGCGTGTAGTGCCGGGAACAGATCCTGCTGGTACGGCACTATTGAATATTCTGTATATATTGGCTTCCGTACTTGACGCAAACCTGTTGGTGGTATCATTGCCGAAAACACTTACTGCCCCTGCGACCGATGGATCCGAGCTGAAAATATTCACCCTCATCGTATTGAATGGTGAAGTGGTTCCGGTATATCCGGTCTGATAGGCAAAGACGTCGATTGAGGAAATGGACCACGTCTGTCCAGCCGGTATCGTAAAATCATCTGCCAGAAAAAGGCTTGTTGTTGCAGAGCTGTATGTTCCTCCATATCCTGCAGTAATATTGGATTCAGTGGTATTTCCCGTATTATTCTGAACTTCAGACCAGGTATATCCGGCTGGTGCTGCTGTACCGCTTTTGCTGGTAACTCCCGTACTTAGACCCCCGTTGCTGTAGGTTTGTGCAAATGCAAATTCTGCCATTATTAAAACAGCAATGGATAAAGTTTTTTTATAATTATTTATTTTAATTACCCTATCAAATGTAGTTAAATATAACTAATTAACAAAAATTAACTAAAAATAATAAACGGTTAATTTTCTGGATCATTTATTATTTTGCGATTATTACAGAAATAACATAAAAAAGCCTCACACATAATAGGTAAGGCTTTTAAAATAGCAGCGATTAATTTAAATTTATCTGCTTCTTTTTCTTCTGTCCAACTCTTTTTGAATAAGACCCAGTTCACGTCCGGTCTGTCCTGCTACCGAAGTATTTTCCTGTGCCCTTCTTGTAAGGTAAGGAACCACATCTTTTACCGGTCCGTACGGAAGGTATTTTGCAGCATTGTATCCTTTATCGGAAAGATAAAACGTAATATTGTCGCTCATCCCGTACAACTGTCCGAAATAAATATGCGGGTTGCCGTTTTCAAGATTTTTGGCTTTCATCTTATCCATTACCAGCTCAGAAGAAATTTCATTGTGGGTTCCGAAAAATGCAGAGACTCTGTCCAGGTGGTTCATAACAAAATCGATTCCTGCATTGTAGTTTGTGTCAGATGCTTCCTTGTTGGGCTGAATCGGATCCGGATAGCCTTTCTCTGCTGCCCTTGCCCTTTCCTTTTCCATATAGGCACCACGAACGATTTTATACCCGATGAAATATCCTTTCTCCCTGGCACGCTGAAGGTTTTCCTCCATATATTCCAGCCTGCCGGTTCTGTACATCTGAATGGTATTCCAGACGATCGGCTTTTCGCGGTTATACTTTTCCATCATTTCTTCACAGAGGTGGTCGGCCGCATCCTGCATCCAGGTTTCTTCGGCATCTACCATTACTTTTTTATCGTGTTCAAAGCAGAGTTTGCAGACCTCATCAAATCTGTTTACCACCCTTTTCCACTCTTCTTTCTGGCTCGAAGTAAGCTCTGCATTTTTCCCCACCGCTTCATAGAGATCAATCCTTCCGAAAGCAGTCGGCTTAAAAACGATGAAAGGAATGGCAGGATTTCCTACTGAAAATTTTATAATATCTTTAATCTCTTTACAGACGGCATCAAAAGTGGCCTCATCCTCTTTTCCTTCAATAGAGTAATCAAAAATGCTTCCTACTCCTCTTTTGAAAAGCTGCTTTACCACCTTCATGCTTTCCTCACGCGTTTCACCGCCGCAGAACTGTTCAAATAATGTATTTTTCACAATTCCCGTTACAAAAGGAAAACTGTGATGAACTGAGAAGTTGAGAACAGACGTTCCGACTTTGGTAAGAGCAGGCTGTTCTATCATCTTGAACATCCAGTACGCTTTCTTTAACTGTGCATCTGTTTTGTCTGCAAATGCAACTTTTGTATCGTTAAAAATGGGCATTATGATCTATAAATTTTAAGTCCTGCAAAGGTAAGCATAACGGAATGTTTTTTAAAGATTTTTTTCTACAATTTCCCTTCCAGCCCACTCAGCAGCATAGCGATGATCCCTGCGAAAACCCAGAATCTCAAAATATTCAGGGTCAGGGATTTGTTTCGCCTTGAGGAATTGAGCACCAGATAAATGCAAAGGATAAAAACAAATAATCCTAATAAGAAATAATAGGCCATAAAGCCGGAAATGCCTGTCCCGGAGACGATATTCATGGAGACAGCTATGGTGAGGATCAGCAGTGACACAAGAATTCTTTTTACAATCCTGCTTTCAAAGTAATTCGGAATGGTGGTATAACCGAAAGCCTTGTCTACACTTTTGGTGAGGGTATCTTTTACCACATCAATGCACAGGAGGATGGAAAACAGAAAGGCCGCCATCAGAAAGACCTTCCACGAAAAAGTTTCATAATAGACCATCATGCCGAAGAACGGATAAAGGGTAAGACTAACAAATGTAAAGTTATTTACCATCAGTATCCTGCTGAGCTTATGGCTGTAGAACCACATGAAAAACTGATACACTACAAAGAACAGAAAAACCCTGTAAGATATCATCAGCGCAATACTGAGGGAAATAACGCTCAGTGCCAGGTAGACATACAGAAAATATTTCTGCTGGATGAAACTCTGAACCCGCATCCTGAAAGGTTTTACCAGATGGTCCTTTTCAAAATCATAGAACTGGTTAATGATTCCGCCGGCGAGGATCGTAAGCACCGTACAGAAAATGATGCCGTGCACTTTAAAATCAAACACGAACTTCCTGAAGCTTTCATCCTGGTTGAAGAGAAAAAAGGTGGAAACATACAAGGCGAATGTAAGGAGGATGGCAATAAAAAAGCGGGCTCCCAAAAGAAAACCCACAAATTGTGAAAATCTGTAATAAAGAGATTTTTCAAAAATATTTTTCTGCTGCACAGTTTCTTTTTCAGAATGCATTCATCCGTTTTTAGAATCTGTAAATGATTTCTTTTTGAAAGCCATCCAGCATCTTTTCTGCTTTTTCGTAATCTTTGGTGAACCCCAGGATATAGCCGCCACCGCCGCTTCCGCATAGTTTCAGGTAGTAAGCATTGGAATCCAGCCCTTTTTTCCAGACATTAAAAAGACTTTCGGGGATCATCGGGCGGAAATGCTCGTAGGCCCAGTGAGAGAGCTTTTTCAGATTTCTGAAGAAAGGGTTCATGTCCTTTTTCAGGAAAGTATCGATGCAGGCGTTGTTATAACGGATAAACTCCTCTTTCAGGGTTTTCCTGAAGCCTTCAGTCTTCATTTTTTCGAAAAAGATCTGAACCATCGGACCGGTTTCGCCGGTGATCCCGGAATCAATAAGGAAGATCGCCCCTTTTCCGGCTTCGCTCTGCGGAATGGCTACTTTGTCTACGCTTTCCCTGTTCTCAATAAGAATCGGAAGGTTCATATAGCAGATCAGCGGATCGATGCCCGAGCTTTTTCCATGGAAATAACTTTCCATAAGCCCGAAAACCGTTCTGAGGTTTTTCAGTTCGTCTTTAGAAATATGCTCAGGTTCATGTTTTGAAACGGAATACCTTTCAAAAAGAGCAGCCACCAGAGCTCCCGAACTTCCGACACCGTAACCCTGCGGAATATTGCTGTCGAAAAACAATCCTGCGGAAATATCTTCTTTTAATCTAACCACATCCAGCTTAAAATCCTCGGGAAGTTCAAGGTTCCGGAGATAATCTGCATACCGGATAAGATGCTCATTGGATTTTTTTTCAAATGCTGAGTCTAAAGCTGAGAACTTGAGGGTACCTTTATAAAAACTATAAGGTAATGTCAAACCTTGGGAATCTTCAATGATGCCATATTCTCCGAACAAAAGGATTTTTGCGTAAAATAAAGGGTTTGTCATTTTATTTCAGGTAAATAAATTTTTGCAAATTTATGATTATTTTACTGAATATAAGCAAAAGACGGGCCGAATTCTGCTCTATTCCACTGATAAAGTCTCTGTACATGCAAGCTGCCTGTATATAAAGTTCTGCATAATTGATCCGGCTTCTCCGCAAGGCATTTTTCCGTTTTGTCATAATGTACAGATTAGTAAATAGGACATCCGCCCCTAGCCCGGATAGAAGCGGTTACCCCACAGCGGGGCGGGAAGGCCGGGGCGCACGGGTTTGCGGATGACAGGCGTCGGCTGCGTCGGTGCGAGGAGTATGAGCGGATAGCCGGAAACAGCTCCTCTGAAAAAGAGGATCCGGAAAAGGTCGTTTTCTGTAATATTCGTTTCCCGGAGCTTCCCTGTCGGAATTATTATCTGCTGGTTTACTTTGCTCTGCTTTCTCTCCTGTTGCAGATCCGTTTTTTTCCCATTGGTGACTGTAAAGAATCACTTATTCCTTTTCAACTTCTTCATAAAAAAAGCCTGAAAAAATCAGGCTTTACTATTATCGTACTATTGTTTTATCAGC
>JAKOOI010000370.1 GCA_022701475.1 Weeksellaceae bacterium | reverse complement strand
GGTGACGCAACCGGCAATATTCCCGGCTTTTGGTTGTGCTCCGGACATCCCGCCCAGTCCCGAGGTAACGAAGAGCCCACCTTTCGGTTCTTTGTTGATTTTCCTGAAGGCATTGAGTACCGTGATGGTGGTTCCGTGCACGATGCCCTGAGGCCCAATGTACATATAGCTTCCGGCCGTCATCTGCCCGTACTGCGTAACGCCAAGGGCGTTAAACTTCTCCCAATCGTCCGGCCTGGAATAATTCGGGATCATCATCCCGTTGGTGACCACCACGCGCGGGGCGTCTTTATGTGACGGGAACAGTCCCATCGGATGGCCGGAATACATGACGAGCGTCTGCTCGTCCGTCATTTCCGACAGGTATTTCATGGTTAACAGGTACTGTGCCCAGTTGGAGAAGACGGCACCGTTTCCGCCGTAGGTAATCAGTTCGTGGGGATGCTGGGCTACGGCATAATCCAGGTTGTTCTGGATCATCAGCATAATGGCCTTGGCCTGTTCGGATCTTCCGGGATATTCCGAGATGGGCCGTGCCTTCATTTCATACTCCGGACGGAAGCGGTACATGTAGACCCGTCCGTAGGTTTCCAGTTCTTCCCGGAATTCCGGCAACAGTTCCGCATGAAACTGAGGTTCAAAGTAGCGAAGCGCATTTTTCAGGGCTAACTTTTTCTCTTCTTCCCCTAAAATCCCCTTCCGTTTCGGGGCGTGGTTGATGTGCGTTTCATAAGGTTTGGGCTGTGGCAGCTGCTGCGGGATGCCCTGCTGTATCTGTTCCTGGAATGTCATCTCTTATTGATCGTTATTGGTTTGTGCCTGACGGCTTTTTTGTGGTTTTAAAGATATTCAAATTAGAAAATCCGTGCAACTTCCGGGAGAAGATTTACAGGATTGGATGAGTGAGGGCTTTTGTTGTGCTTTTAACCAACCCATCTCCGATATTTAGCCGGATTCCCAGAAAGAATGTTGGAAAACGCGACGACGCGAAGAGTTTTGCATGCTTCATGGGATATAAAGCGCAAAGATTTTATCTTCGATAAAATTGAATGCTGCGTATTGCCTCGTGATACCGAAGTCTGTAAAACAGTTGATTCAGCGGCATTAAAATTTGGTTTTGCCAAATTCTTTGCGTCTTATACCACAGCATTTCCCGGTATTCCTTGCGGCCTTGCGTTTTTCCAATACCCATCGCAGGTCTGAAGCCAATAGGCTTAATGGAAATTCCCCTCCGGTTTCGCAGGGATGGCAAAAATTCAAAGAGTTTTTGACGGGGTAGTTTTCAGGCAGCATCCGTTGTATACTCACTTTATACGTACGGATACGAGCGTGACGCTCGCACCAGCATCAGAGACGTCGGTACCAGGTAGAGTGTCGATGTTGGAAAATGCGACGGCGCGACGGATGTTGCTTGCTTTGCGAGGTATAAGGCGCAAAGATTTTATCGAAGATAAAATAGAATACTGCATAGTAATATTATCATCTAAGATTTAAAAAAATGCTAACTTATGTCAGACACCAACCTGTCATTTTACGTCAGTGGTGCATTTTACGCAGCGGTTGAAGTTCAGAGGAAGGTTAAAATTAACCATTGACAAGCGAAGCGGATTGACCATTGTCTTTTTTACACTCCCGTTTATAATACAGGCTGCTGGCATAGCCCTGATAGCAGCGGTTACCCCACAGCGGGGCTGGAAAGGCCGGCCGGCGGAGGGTTTTGGCGGTGGCGCGCTCCGGAAGGCGGCGGTGCGAGGAGTATGAGCGGATAGCAGGAATCAGCTCCTGAAAAAAAATGATGAGGCCCAAGGGGAAAACGTGAAACCCCATCCTCGTGACAAGGACAGGGCTTCACTGGTGAAAACAAGGTTTCTTCAGACGGCAGGACCTGCGGCGTCTTTTATTTCTTCAATTAATCTTTTGCGTTCACGGAGCCTTCTGCGGGCAATCACCGATTTTCCGGCCAGCAGCCTGATGAAGCGCACATATTCGAACCGGTCCCGGCCGAAATGATGGGTCAGTATGTAGATGAGTACTCCCGAACCGGCCAGGACAATGTATCCGAACAGTTTCTTACCTGCAATGAGGATGGCATTGAGCTGAAGGGCTTTCATATTCCCTGACAGCGACTGCGGGGTAAGCGTCATCCCGTCGAGATAGACTGCCAGATCGCCTACCGCCATCACCTGAAACCGGTACTGGAACCATGAGTACAGTGCCGAAAAGATCCCGACCGCCATAAAAGTCCTCCAGACCAGCACCAGCCCGATTGCCGCCAGCATATCGTCCATTTCCAGCTTATCCAGCGTATAAAACCACACGGAAACGAAGAGCGAGCACATGCCGTAACCTTTCAGGAACATCGGCAGGTACCAGTAGTCATAGCTGAACTCGAGCACCATGGAAAAGTACATAATGACTGAATATCCCGTCATGGCAGCGAATCCTGAAAAGATGAACATCTTCAGCGGGATCTCTTTTCTGAACCAGAAGATGGCCGTTGCTCCGGCGAGTACCAGTCCGGGGATCATGAGGAGGTTGAGGCGTGCGTTGGTCAGCTGGTCGTATCCCAGTACACCTACCGCAAAGGTATTCTGAATGGTGGTGGTGGCCAGGAACATCCCGAGGCAGAGGAGCATGAACAGCCCGTGCAGCACATTGTTCCGGGAAAAGATTTTGAATGAAAGGTAGGGCCGTTTCAAAGTGATCTGCCGGATCACAAGCAATGCGAAGCTTACGAAAGCGGCAATCCCCGCCTCAACGATCCTTTCCGACTGAAGCCAGTCCTGCTGTTTCCCGAAAGAGAACAGGTAAGCCGTAAACATGAAGGCGGAGACGAAAAGCAGAATGCTGAGCCAGTCGATGTAATGCAGCGGCACTTTCAGGGCAAAATACTTGTCGTGCATAAAAACCCAGTGCAGCAAAGCCAGTGCAAAACAGCCTACCGCAACGATGACATAGAACTGCTGCCAGTTGTAGCGGATGGAGATATCCGCCGCATAATACGCTGCCGCCTGGTTGAGCACCAGTACGAAAGTATAGAACGCCCCGTAAAACATGCCCCGGTTCCCGATCATCGCCATCAGCGGAAGGAAGAGTTCGATGGTGACCATCATCTTGAGGAAACCGATCAGCAGTGAGCTGAAGACGAAGATCATCGGTTCATCAGTGGTGGAGTTGAGGTAACTCAGCCATCCCAGCAGCACCAGGAGCACGGCCATCTTGTCGCGTACTTTGAACCGCATCTTCATCCTGAGGACGATCGGCATACAAGCGCCCATCCCGATGGTGGAAGCATAGTTGGCCCACATGAAATATTCGGTCATGGAGCCGGTACCGCTTACGAGATAGCTGATGTTCCCGGTATAGACCCCGCCGATGGGCATCACTACGGCAAGCAGCAAGACCATCAGCAGGAGCTGTACGGGTTTCGGCACCCAGTCGTGGTAAAGTCCTTTGTTATACATGATATGATTTTGATTTTGATCCGTGAGTAATCAATAATGGGTTCTGCATTTTTACTGCAGCAAACCGAAGCGGCCTTTGCCTACTCATCTTTTCCTTTGTTAATGCTCACATTCATATTCATCCCTGCGCTCAGGCGGGCGATGTCTTCTTTTTTATTGGTTTCCGTAAATTCGATCCGTACCGGAATTCTCTGCTGCACCTTGATAAAGTTCCCGGTGGAATTGTCGGTAGGCACGCTGGAATATTTAGATCCGGTAGCTGCCGAAACGGCTGT
The DNA here is from genome assembly GCA_022701475.1 of Weeksellaceae bacterium. Classification (GTDB taxonomy): domain Bacteria; phylum Bacteroidota; class Bacteroidia; order Flavobacteriales; family Weeksellaceae; genus Chryseobacterium. Next base: position 1,766 of record JAKOOI010000370.1, on the reverse strand, counting down.
AACGATGCCTTCAAACTGTTTTCCGCCCAATGCGTCGGCCGTCATCATCATTTTTTCCCCGATCCTGACGTTGGGCATCTGGCTTTCGAGGAAGTTGGCCGTCACCCATTTCTGGTTATTGAGCACGATGGTGGCCACCTGCTGGCCGGGCTGGATCAGCTGGCCTTCGGAGATGGTCCTTCTTCCCATCACGCCGTCGTAAGGAGCAGTAATGACCGTATAGGAAAGACTGATCCTTGCCATTTCCAGTGCCGATTTCGCCCTTTTGATTTCCGCATCGATGATCCCGAACTTGCTTTTTACTTCCGTTGTGGAAAGGCTGGCCGACTGTTTCTGGTTCACCAGCGTTTCATACGCCGCTTTCTGCGCATCATATTCCGTTTTCACCTGGTCGTACTGCTGCCGCGTAACCGCTTCGGAAGCCAGCAGGTTTTTGTAGCGGTTCAGGTTCTGTTCCGCATTCCATAACCGGGCTTTGGCTCCGGCGATGTTGGACTGCATTACATTGACGTTGTTGGAAACGGTATTCACGGAGGAGCTGGTAGCGGTCCGCTGGGCCAGTGCATTCTGGTAGGCTGCTTCGGCCTGTCCTACCTGGGTCAGGATCTCGCGGTCGTCCAGAACCGCAAGGGTATCGCCTTTTTTTACCTGCTGATGCTCAATGAATTTAATTTCTTTGATGTAAGCGGAAACCCGGGTATTGATGGGGTTGATAAATTCTTCCACCTGCGCGGCTTCCGTATAGGTTTTATCGCCTACATGAAAATATTCCCGGACCAGCCAGAAGAGGCCGAACCCGATGACCAGGAACACCACGATGTTTGAAATGATGGCCCTGATTTTATTTTTCTTATTTTCTTTTTTCTTAGCCGCGGCACCTGACGGAGCGGGAGCCGGCTGCGCTGTTGATGTGGATGTTACTGTTGTATTCTGTTCCTTGTTTTCCATTGTTTTCGTGCTGAATTAAAGTGTTCCGGTGGTTTTCAGAAGGTTGTAATATTGGTAGAGAATGCTGATTTCCGCGTTGGCAAAATCCAGTTCGGACTGCAGCTTCTGGTTCTGGGCATCAATCATTTCTGCCTGTACGGCGAGCTGGTTGAGGTATTTGGCTTCGGTGATCTTGTAGTTTTCTTCCGCCAGTTGCTTAGCATCGTTCAGAATATCTGCCTGCTGCACCGATTCCTGATACTTTACATAAGCCGAATTTACTGCCATATCGATATTCTGTCCGGCCAGGGTCATCGCATCGTAGGCCTGGCTTTTCTGCAATTCTCCTACTTTCACTCTTTCTTTCGTTTTGTACAGGTTGTCGATATTGTAGCTCAGGGAAATACCAGTCTGCCAGCCGCCGGAGTACATATCCAGGATGGGGTTCCTTGTTGTAATAGGCTTCTGTAACGAGTATCCTCCGAACCCTGAAATGGCAGGCATCCTATCCGTCTTGATGATATCAATATTCTTATCAGCCACCTCGATATTGGTTCTGGCCGATCTGATTACCGGATTGCTGTCATGGGCAAGATTCAGATAATACTCCCTCCCGATCCCTGCTTCTTTGCTTCCGAGGGTCTCCACCGGTACGATTTCCGTATCTTCCGGTAATCCCAGAGCGATATTCAGGTTGTAGTTCAGGATTTTGCGGTTGTTGGCTAATGTTAAAATCCCCTGGTCGAGATTCCTGATGGCCAGTTCGCCGCGGATGACTTCATTCCGGGTAACCATCCCCTGCTGGTAGAACTTCTGAATATTCTTCAGCCGTGCCTGGG
>JAKOOI010000353.1 GCA_022701475.1 Weeksellaceae bacterium | reverse complement strand
GCGGGTACCCCACAGCGGGCGGGAAGGATGGCAGGCAAAGGGATTGGCGACGGAAAGGATCGGCATGTGATGGCGCGAGGAGTATGAGCGGATAGCGGGAATCAGCTCCTGATATGAGTGATGATTGATGAGTTATAAATGATGAGTTGTAACGGGCAGGGGTTAATTTAATAAAATGTTTACGGACCGTCCGTTTTCCCGGCCTGCAATTTCAACTCTACGGCTCATCTGTGGTTCCTGACTCCCGGATAACCAACAGCATTCTGCTGCTGATGAGGGATTTAACGCTCATCTGCCGGAATTCTGAAGTACAGGATCCGGTCATCTAAAAAACAATAAAAAGCCACCCGGCTGATCCGGATGGCAAAACATACTATAACACTGACATATTGTGAAAATATATCATACTTTTCCGTTATTCTGCTTTTTCTGTCGTTAACTTTTCAGCTAATTTTGAAATTTTCAGCAATCCTTTTCCTAATTTTTTGATAGAAGCCGTGTCTTTTGTATTTTCCGCTTTATCGGCAGCTTCTACCGTAGCATTGCCCAGTTTTTCCAGCAGGCTGCAGATCTTTTTGCTGTCCTTGTCCGCCATGGCATCTTTCAGTTTTTCGAGGTCATGAAGGATCGGGGCAAATCCGCGACGGTCTTTCAGTATCTTGATCCAGCTGTTGATATTCGGAGAGGCTCCGGTCTTCGATTCTTTTTCAATCCCGGTTTCCACCAGTTCGATTGTTTTTTCAATGTGTTCGATTTCAGCGTGTTGATCGCTCATAATTTTGTTTTTTAGTGTGAACTGGGTATCACAATAGATGTGCCATAATTTGTATTTCACAGAAAAAAAGGTAAAATATTTTACTTTAAATTAATTTTTAACCATAAAACGTACAAAGTTTGTTTTTCGGCGAAATGGTGACGGTATCGTATCCTTACGGAATGCATTGAGATATCCTCCCGCAGATCAGCGGATCCGGCAGATTTTCATGACATTTAAAATAATGGAGATCCCTATTCTTCAACCGTATCCATTATCTGTTTCCCTCTTGCGCTGTTTCAGTATATGATTGTACAAACCCATGTACTTCGGATAGTTTCAGGATTTTATTAATGATAGAACGGGTTAAAACTGTTCCTGCACCAGCTGATGGTTGACCATGGCTCCGGCAATACTGCCTGTTGCTGCGGCATAGGCCACTGACCGCATCGGTGAAGCATTGTCACCGCAGGCAAATACGCCCTCCGTGCTGGTCTTCTGGAAAGGATCGGTTCTGATATGTCCGGTCTCCGTAAGTTCGCAGCCCAGCTGTGCAGCGATACCGGAATGCTGTTCAAAAGGAAGCGATGCGTACAATGCGTCCATGCTGTGAACCGTACCGTCTTCCAGCATAATACCCGAGAGGTTTCCGTCCTGATGGAGGATTTCCGAAACCGGCTGTTCCACCATACCGATGTTGTTTTCCCGCAGTTTCTGCAGCTGTTCGCCGGAGAACCGTGCTTCTCCATCTGTAAAAAGGGTGACGTTTCCGGTGAGGTTCCTTACCAGCCCGGCAAGATGCATTGCCCTGTCGCCGGTAGCCATAATACCGGTTTTCCGGTCTCTGAATTCATAGCCGTGGCAGTACGGGCAGTGGATTACCGAAATCCCCCAGCACTCCTTCAGCCCTTTTATATCCGGGAAGATATCCCTGATTCCGGTAGCCAGAATGATTTTTTCTGCCGAAAATGCCGCGGTTCCGGTCCTGACTTCAAAACCCGTATGCAGTTGTTTTGCATCAATGGCTTTTTCCCGGAGAAAAGTAACGCTGTCATATTTCAGGACCTGCTCCCGGGCCACCCTTGCTATTTCAGAAGGCTTTTCCCCGTCCCGGGTGATGAAATTATGGGAGAAAGGGGTCTGCGCATTGCAGGGGTTTCCACTGTCGAGGATCAGGACTTTCCTGAGCGATCTCCCGAGGGCCATGGCAGCAGAAAGGCCGGCATAGCTGCCCCCGATGATAATAACGTCAAAATGACGGGATGATGGTTTTTTCATAGATTTAAGATATTTGAAAATTCAGCCTTTATCAGCTAACTGTATCGGATGATTTAAGATTAGTGCCGGTGTTTTTTGAAATGGACCAGATGGGCCAGGATCAGGCCGGCAGCCCCGAAATACATCAGCCGGGAATGGAAATGGAACAGCAGATCCATGCTTACGGAAACGGCGATCAGGAAAACAGAGATCCAGAACAGGAGCCGGAGCCTTATTGATCGTATCTTCTTCGTAATCTTGAAAACCACGGCAATTCCGATGATCAGAAATACAAGGTCGATCAGGGGATTATGGGAAATCCCCAGCGGAATGACCATCAGTAAAGGAAATACAATACAGTGGATCAGGCAGAGCGTGGCCGCCGAAATCCCGATCAGGTCTAAAATTCTTGACTTCATTGCTTATCGTAACTTTGTTGCAAAAGTAAGAAAATAATTTAAAAAGCAACTATGTTGCATTAATTTTAAGTACCATAGGTATGAATGCCCTGGTACTACAGAGTGATGAATGATGAGTGATGGGTGATTAGTGATGGGTGATGACCGCTTATCGTTGGAGACACCGGAAAATCCTTTATCATTAAAAATCCCAAAGACGTAAAGGTCATCAGAATTGAATGCTATTAAAAAAAACCTGCTCAATCTGCGAGCGTATATTCCATACTGCTGAATCATGCCAATGGATTTACAATGCATTTCCCGTTATGCTAATCTGCGTTCCAAAATTTTATCTTCGATAAAATCTTTGCGCCTTTTCCCCACACCGCATTCAAAAAACCCTTGCGCCCTGGCGTTTTTACAGCAATATACATTCACTTAAACGCAAATCTGATTCAAACGAATAAGATTTGACTAACGACCACAGTCAGTTTCATTATTGACCATTCA
>JAKOOI010000351.1 GCA_022701475.1 Weeksellaceae bacterium | reverse complement strand
GGTTTCTCAGGGCACTCCAGAGCGGATGGTAGCGGTACTGTTTCCTGTTTTTCAGATCGATACCGGTAGCCTGAAGATGGCCGTTATCCAGGGCGCAGATCCATACGTTCTCCCAGGCGGGAGGAATAACCAGCTTGTTGATCCTGGTAATTTCTTCCTTATCTTTGATCTTTTCCCCATCCCTGTAATACGCATACTTTTTTCCGGCTTTTTTCCGGGTAATACCGGCTGTTTCTGCATCAGAGGTATAAATAAGATGTACCGCCTTTGCAGAAGCCACCGGATCTTTCATAATTTTTACAATTTTCGAGGGCTTCAGATGGGAAATGATTTCTAAGTCTGAATTTTCCATACGGTCTGGTTAAGAGTTCCTACCCCTTGAGAACAGCCATAAAATGACGGCTATCACGGCAACTACTACGATGATTCCCCACCACATTCCGGCCTTAAAAATTGTCTCTACTGCTTCGCAGCTTGTCAGTGTCAGTAAACTCAGCATCGTGATGCTGTATAAGCTCCATTTTTTCATGATAGTTTGTATTTGGTTGTTATAATATTAAATTCTGCTGTGGTCTGCGCGCCAGTTCCGGATGGATTTCTTGATTTCGTCACCGGAAATGTTTTCTTTCAGCGCTTTTTCCAGAAGTGTTTTAAACTCATCGTCGTAAGCAAACCTTAAAGCTGCAATCTGGCTGAACGACAGCTTTTCTTCAATCGTATCGGAACGAAGTCCGAACATCTCAAAATACCGCTGCCTGAATTCAAGCCTTACGATCCTGTCCTGGAGACCAAGCGCATAATGCTGCCGTACCATAATGGCAAGATACAGCATCAGGAATACCGAAACCGAAAACAGGATCCAGGGAAGCCGGTTAATTTCATCATCCATGCTCTTGTAGATGCCGACTCCCAGTAAAATAAGCAGCAACGGCAGATAAATAAAGTGATGCGGAGGATAAAACTTCCGGTGGTTTCTGTAATTCTGGTGTTCCATATTTCACCTTATGCAAGAACCCTTCCAAAATGTTAAGTTTTGTGAAATAACCTGATGGTACCGGCCGCCGGAGCCTGCGGACGATTGCCGGATGATGATGCGAAATGAGGAATGAATAATCAGCAATGAGTTATCAGCAGATATAAGGATAGAAAACATATGGTAGAAAGTGAGTGATAAGAGCAGGATGGGTGAACCGGAATTTCAGAAAGAGCCGTTCTTCACAGGCAGCAGCTCTGTCAGCTGGGATTAGGAAAGATTTTCAGTCTCCGGTTTCCTTTTCCTGCCGCTGCGGTGATTGCTGCTACGGATTGATGGGGGAAATATGATCTTTTGATTCCGGTTTATGCGGCTTCTTTTAAAAAATCAGTCAGCCACCGTGAAAACACTAAAAATTCGTACCTTCACTTTTTAAAATAAGTACAAAATGACTTCAAAGGAAAAAGTGGCCGCACTCCGCGAAGAGATGCAGAAAAATAATGTGGATGCCTTTATCGTGTATTCTGCAGACCCGCACATGAGCGAATATCTTCCCCGGGAATGGCAGGAAAGAGCCTGGCTGTCAGGGTTCCTCGGCTCTGCAGGCTTTGTGGTAGTTACCAAAGACAAAGCCGGGCTCTGGACGGACGGCCGGTATTTTACCCAGGCACCCATTGAGCTGGACGGCTCAGGGATTGACCTCTTCAAAGACGGAATGGAAGGTACCCCGAATTATATCGACTGGATCATCTCCGAAATACCTGAAAACGGGAAAGTAGCGGTGAATGCCATGGCCACTTCCCACGCCAACTGGGAATTGCTGACCCAAAAGTTAAATGCAAAGAATATCACCCTTACAGACCTCCCGCTGCTGAAAGAAATCTGGAAAGACCGCGGGACCCCTTCGAAAAACCCGATCTACGTACATCCGGTAGAAAGAGCCGGAAAATCCGTATCGGATAAAATAGCAGCCATCCGCCAGAAAATGGAGGAACAGGAAGCTACCGTACACATCATTTCCAGCCTGGATGACGTTGCCTGGACCCTGAACCTGAGAGGCAGCGACGTGGAAAGCAACCCGGTATTCCTGGGATATGTTGTCATTACCAAAAACGAGGCATTCCTGTTTACCGATCTTGAGAAGATGGAAGTCGATGCAAGAAAGCAGCTTGATGAAGCATGGGTGAAAATGAAGCCGTATGAAGAGTTTTCCAACTGCCTGAAAGAATTTAAGAATGAAAAGGTACTGGTTTCCCCTACGGCCAACCAGTCTATTTTCGAGCTTCTGAAAGAAGACAATCAGTTCATCAAGGCTGCGGTTCCGGGGAACCTGATGAAGGCGCAGAAAAACGAGGCTGAACTGCAAGGCTTCCGTAAAGTTATGGTACGCGATGGTGTAGCCATGGTGAAGTTCCTGTACTGGCTTACCCACCAGGCCGGAAAAGAAGCGATGACTGAATATTCCATCGGCGAAAAGCTGAGAGGCTTCCGCGCAGAAGGAGAAAACTTCGTCGGGGAAAGTTTCGGAAGCATTGTCGGATATAAGGACAACGGTGCCATCATGCACTATTCCGCCAAAAGTGAAGGCAGCAGGGAGGTGACGAATGATTCCAGCATCCTGGTGGATTCAGGCGGCCAGTACCTGGAAGGAACAACGGATATTACCCGGACTTTTGCATTGGGACCTGTTTCCGAAGACTTCAAAAGAAATTCCACGCTGGTGCTGCAGGGGCTCATCCGCCTGTCGATGGTGAAATTCCCGAAAGGAACCAAGGGCGTACATCTGGATGCTATTGCCAGGCTGCCGCTGTGGATGGAGGGAAAAGACTTCAACCACGGGACCGGACACGGTGTCGGAAGCTTCATGAATGTTCACGAAGGTCCGCAGAACATCCGGAAAGATCTGAACCCGCAGGACCTTCTTCCGGGAATGGTGTGCTCCAACGAACCGGGATACTACCTGGAAGGCGAGTATGGGATCCGTCATGAAAACCTGATTGCGGTGAAAGAAGCCGAAAAAACCATCCACGGTACGTTCTATGAATTTGAAACGCTTACGTTCTGCCCGTTCTTCAAAGATACCATCGTAAAGGAAATCCTGGCTGAAAATGAAATCGCCTGGCTGAATGCCTATCACAGCACCTGTGAAGAAAAACTGGCTCCGTTCCTGGAAGGAGCAGTGAAAGAATGGTTCCTGGAGATGGTAAGCCCGCTTTAGCAAGCACAAGATAGCGATACAGCGATATCCGTTGCGCCACATACCGGCCGGCAGGAAATTTTCCGGCCGGCTTTCTTATGCGGTAAAATAAGCGGTTGCGGCAGTCCGGTAAGGTTGGGTTTCTGTCTCAGCATAAAAACGGATGTTCCGGACCGCTGTATTTTCCAGGAGCTGATTCCCGCTATCCACTGTATCTTTTTCGCCGCTGCCGGATGCCGCTGCAGAAAAAGGATGCCGTTCCTATCGGGGCTAGGATCCCGCCTGTTATTCAGCAGTTCCGGGGAAATTCAAGGTTGTTTTGGGTGGTCAATGGTCAATCCGATGCGCTTGTCAATGGTCAATTTTGAGACCGGCGCCTTTATCGCTGGCGCGGACGTCACGCCCGTGT
>JAKOOI010000341.1 GCA_022701475.1 Weeksellaceae bacterium | reverse complement strand
TCAAATATAATTTCATTTTCGGGATCCAGAAATACCGAGAACCAGGAAACCGGCGGTAAATAAAATACCGGTAATAATACATTCTTCATACTCATAATGCAAAAATGAAGTATTTTTTCAAATACTTCATTCTATTTATATTTATTTTAACTTATTAATCGTTGTCTGTTTTTTTCTTTCTGAATAATTTAACAAAGTATTCCCAGCCAAAGAAGAGGATCAGGATCATCGCTGCAATCCACCAGTAAGAGGTTTTATTGGCTTCCCCGGTATTGGTGGCCTTGAACATTCTTTCCCAACGTACTTTAAACGGAGCCTGGTACGATGAGCTGGCATCCTTGAAGGCTCCCTGTATGCTCATCCAGGTAAACATCGGTTTCCCGACGATATTTTCTTCAGGAACAAAACCAAAGAACCTTGCATCAAGGGAAGCATCCCTGTTGTCTCCCACCATCATGTAATAATCCTGCTTGATCGTATACTGATTGGTTTCCTTACCGTTGATGAAAATTTTCCCGTTTTTATTTTCAAAGCTGTTGTGCTCATATTCTGAAATGACCCATTGGTACATAGGAAGCGATTCCTTATCCAATGTTACAACATCCCCTTTCTTAGGAATACGCAGAGGGCCGTACCAGTCCTGGTTCCATGGCTTGTTGATCGGGAAAATGGACTGTGTGGTATCGATGCTTTTGGTATATGCGGTTTTATCTCCATTCAGCTTGTATGAAACCGTTGCGGAATCTTTAGGGTTAATATTTTCTTCCATGTCGATCACATTCGGAAGCGTTTTAATTTCTTTTGCGGTTTTATCCGTGAGGCCCTGGAACATGTAGGTAAACCCTCCTTTGTCATTCTGCATTTCCCTTACCGGCAAAAATCCGTAGGTATTGTACATGGACGGAATATCCAGCTGGGTTCCTGTATTGACGGTATAGGCATGCTGAATTTCCTGATCTCCGAGTACTTCTTCCGGCTTTCCGTTTACAAAAAGCCTTCCGCCTCTCATTTCAAAGGTATCGCCGGCAACGGCAACGCATCTTTTTACATAAGGGTCTTTCCTGTCGATGGCCGTATGCACGGAATCCTGCGGGTAATTGAAAACCACCACATCATGTTTCTGAGGCTTGCCGAACTGGAAAATTCTTTCATAAGGAAGCTTTATTCCATCCACATAGGATTTCGGGTCATCTTTAGGGTTTCCTTTTTCCCCGGTATCCATGATGGTGCCCTGAAGAAAAGGAATGGCTACCGGACGCATCGGAAGACGGTATCCGTAGCTCCATTTGTTTACAAAAAGGAAATCCCCCACCAGCAATGTCCTTTCCATGGATCCTGTAGGAATTCCGAACGGCTGGGTAACAAATACGTGGATAATGGTGGCAAATACGACTGCAAATGTAATGGAGCCTATAAAAGAATCTTTTTTCTTATAATTTTTCTCTTCATCTGTCAGGAAGAGGTCATTCTCACTCTCATCCAGGATTTCGGGATCTTTGCTGTAGTTTACCGTTGCCATATAGATAAACGGCAGGATAACGGTTAGCAGCTGGTCCTTGAAAAGGGTTTTCCCGAATTTCTTCATCAGGTACAGATGGAAGACCGACATCATAATCGGGCCTACAATAGGGAGGTATGCCAGCAGCGCCCACCATTTCGGGTGGCCGGTTTCTTTCAGGATGATGAAATAATTGTAGAAAGGGATAAATGCAAAAAGCGGATTGTATCCCAGTTTTTTGTACAGCTTCCAGGTGGAAAGTCCCATCAGTACAGACAGAATGAGGACATAGACTGCATAAGTTAAAAAATAATTCATAATTTTTTTGTGCCTAATCTATAATATGAGTAATAAGTGATAAACAGTGGGTTATATACAATGCTTATCAGCTTTATTATGAGTTCGCAATTTAGGGATTTTGTTACAGATTAAAGCCCCAAAACATCCTTCATCCCGAAATTGCCTTTTTTTCCTATGATCCATTCTGCAGCCACCACGGCACCCAGCGCAAATCCGTTTCTGTTGAATGCGGTATGCTTGATCTCGATTTCATCCACTTCACTGCGGTAGAAAACACTATGGGTACCCGGGACCTCGTCTTCCCGGATGGCAAAAATTCCCAGTTGGTTGTTTTGGGTTTCCTCCAGTTTCCAGGTATCAAATTTTGAATTGTGCTTAAATATTCCTTCAGCAATCGAAATCGCCGTTCCGCTCGGTGCATCTTTCTTATGGACATGGTGGATTTCTTCCAATTGGCAGGAGTATCCGTCTGCATTCTTCATCAGGTCCGCCAGCTTTTCATTGAGGGCAAAAAAGAGGTTTACCCCAAGGCTGAAATTGGACCCGTACAAAAAGGCGGTATCATTTTCAACGGCAAGAGCTTCAATATCGGATCTTCTTTCCAGCCATCCGGTCGTTCCGCAGATCACCGGGATTTTTTCTGCAAGGCAGGCTTTGATATTATCATAGGCTACTTCCGGCAGGGAAAACTCAATGACTACATCAGGGTTATTGAGGGTATCAGCAGTCGGGGTTTCCTTTAGCCGGGCAACGATTTCATGGCCTCTTTTCGTGGCCACTTCATCAATGATCTTCCCCATTTTGCCATATCCCACTAATGCTATTTTCATATGTCTTGTATTGGCCTGTTTCAGCAGGCATTTGGTAGTTGTATTTAAAATCTGTAACTCAGGCTCAGTCCTGTTTTCGGGGGAGCCGTGCCGAATTCATCCTGGATCAGAGCCGGTGCAAAGGAGAGATCCGGATCATGACGGCTTTCATAAAGATGGGCATCCACTACGGCGTCGACGATATTGAGAACGTAGATCAGGCCGGAAATAGCAATCGCATAATCCCGCTGCCGTTTTGCCCTGTCCTGGAAATTCCCCAGCGCGACCTTATCCAGATAAGGATACTGATCGATGAATTCATTCGGGGTACCGTTGAGTTTGGCAATATAGTATTCGCGGTATTTCCGGTATTGCTTCTGGTTCCATAAGGCAATCCCCACTCCAGTGCCTACCGCTCCCCACACAATGGGAATTTTCCAGTACTTTTTATTATAGAACTGGCCGAGCCCCGGAAGAACGGCGGAATATAGTCCGGCCTTGGTAGGATTCAGTTTCACAGTCTTTGAAACCGGACCGTTGGCTTTTTCCAGGTCGGAAACCACATTCTTTTCCGTCCTGGTATTGTTATTCTCTACGGATACACTGTCTTTCGGATGGTATTCCACCCGGATGGTATCGTTCGGATTTACCTGTGAACAGGCTGCTGTATACAGGCACAGGAAAAGTACGAGAAATAGGTTTTTCATTATTTAATATGAGACAGAATATATTCCAGCTCGTCTTCATTTTTAAAGTCCAGGACGATTTTGCCTTTCTTTCCGGTTCCGGTGGTCTTGATTTCCACTTTTACATCCAGGATGTCTGCAATGGTCTTCTGGGCTCTCTTGTAGTTGTTGGAAAGCTCCGCTTTGGCTCTTTTGGCTGCCGGGGATTTCGGGTTTTTCAGGGCAGTGGCTGCCTGTTCCGCCTGGCGCACATTCAGTTTTTCCCTGATGATCAGATCAAACAGGGCCTGCTGATGCTCTTCATTTTCAAGGCTGATGATGGCTCCTCCGTGACCTGCAGAAATCTCGCCGCTCCGGATGGCGTTCTGGATATCGGGGTTCAGCCTCAGGAGGCGGATGGAGTTGGTGATCGTACTCCTGTCCTTTCCCACCCGCTGGCTCAGATTTTCCTGGGTCAGGCCGATCTCATCCATCAGCCGCTGATACGTGAGGGCAATTTCAATAGCATCAAGGTCTTCCCTCTGGATATTTTCCACCAGGGCCATTTC
>JAKOOI010000335.1 GCA_022701475.1 Weeksellaceae bacterium | reverse complement strand
GCTGCGCCTGCAGGGTAGCCATCTGTGCAGGCGTGGCATTCACGGCCACACCGTTGAGCCATTTGGAATAGTCGGTTACGGTAAAACCCAGGGACTGGATGTTCTGAATGTAGGAAGGCTCGACGGGAGCATCCTGGTCGTTGAGGGAAATGCCTAAAGCAGTCCGCCGGTTAAGGGATTTCTGGGTAAGCTCCGAAAGCGGATTGGCATAGAAGGCCGCCTTGTTCGGCTTATCTTTGAAAAAGACGAAAACCAGCGAAGATTGCGCAAAACTTACCGAGTAACCGGCTAGCATACAAACGAGTAAAGTTCTTTTCATATCTTTATTTTGGATAAAGATAAAACAAAATCAATAAAATTTTTGAAAGGATTTTAAATTCCTTATTTTTACACAAATATTTATTTATGAAAAAGATTCAAATGGTTGACTTACAAAGTCAGTATTACAAGATAAAGAACGAAGTGGATAATGCGGTTTCCAATGTAATGGATTCGGCGGCCTTTATCAACGGTCCTGAAGTAAAGTCTTTCCAGAATGAATTGGAGTCCTACCTGGACGTTAAACATGTCATCCCCTGCGGCAACGGTACCGATGCCCTCCAGATTGCCCTGATGGCGCTGGATCTGAAAGAAGGTGATGAAGTCATCACTGCAGATTTCACTTTTGCCGCTACGGTGGAAGTCATTCACCTGCTGAAGCTGAAATCCGTACTCGTGGATGTGGATTACAATACTTTTACCATCTCTGCAGACGCTATAAAAAAAGCAATTACGCCCAAAACCAGGGCCATTATCCCGGTGCATATCTTCGGGCAGTGCGCCAATATGGAAGAAATACTGAAAATTGCCGAAGAGCATAATCTGTATGTTATTGAAGACAACGCTCAGGCTATCGGTGCTGAATTTACATTCTCCGACGGAACGGTGAAAAAGGCAGGTACCATGTCCACTGTGGGAACCACCTCGTTTTTCCCTTCCAAAAACCTCGGATGCTACGGTGACGGCGGTGCCATTTTTACCAATAATGATGAACTGGCCCATCGCCTGCGGGGAATCGTCAACCACGGGATGTATGAGCGTTATTACCATGATGAGGTAGGCGTGAACTCCAGGCTCGACAGCATTCAGGCAGCGATCCTGAGAAAGAAACTGCCGCATCTGGACAATTACAATGAATCCAGAGGAAAAGCTGCCGATTATTATGACGAAGCATTTGCCGGCCATGAACACATAGTAAGTCCGGAAAGAGCGGAGTATTCCACCCATGTCTTCCATCAGTATACGCTAAGAATCCTGAACGGAAAACGGAATGAGCTGCAGAAATACCTTACGGAAAAAGACATCCCGGCCATGATATATTATCCGGTAGCCCTGAGAAAACAGAAAGCCTATTATCAGGAAAGCAATGATGCCGATTTTGCAAATACCGACAGGCTGCTGAATGAGGTAATTTCGCTTCCGATGCATACCGAGCTGGATGAAGAGCAGCTGAAATTCATCACGGATGCGGTGCTGGAGTTTATGAAGTAAGATACTTTATCAAAGTTTTCTGACTTTGACAAAGTAATTATCCGATAGGCCTGAAGAACAGTTAAATATAAGTTTTGTAATAAATTAACTGTAAAAGCCCGATCATATTTTAGACCATCAAGCAGGATGGTCTATTTTTTTATTATGTGTAGTATTTTTGATATGTTGTTTTATTCATTCTTATTACATATTAATTTTTATTTATAAAATATATTGATACAATCATAGTATTCAGGTCATAAAGAAACGGGCGGACTGTCCGTATATTGGAATGGCTTTATCTATTGCATCGGATGTTGATGAAAGGAAAAAGAAAGGCAGGTAAAAAATTTCTGATAATATAAAAACTTTTTACAGATGTTTTTATTTCCCTGTCAGAATTACAGAGAAATTGTCTATTTTAGATCAGAATATGAACAGAAATAATTTCATATTGTCGCAAAAGGAAAGTTAATAAAAATAAAAGGATAATATAAAGAAATGGCAATACTTGTAACGGGAGGTCTCGGATACATCGGTTCGCACACGGTTGTGGAACTTTTAAACAGCGGTTTTGAAGTGGTCATCGTGGATGACCTTTCCAATTCCGAAAAATTTATTTTAAAAAATATTGAGGAGATTACAGGAAAGAAACCTGTTTTTTATCCTTTTGACCTGAGGAGAAAAGAACTCCTGAATCAGGTTTTTGATGCCCATCCCATTGAGGGCTGCATCAATTTCGCTGCCTCAAAAGCTGTAGGAGAGAGCCAGCTGAAACCGGTGGACTATTATGAAAACAATCTTTTTTCATTGATCAACATCCTGCAGGAATTTAAGGCAAGGGATATTTCAAACTTTATTTTCAGCTCTTCGTGCACAGTCTACGGCCAGGCTGATACAATGCCGATCGACGAGGATACGCCGCTGAAGATGCCGGAAAGCGTGTACGGGAAAACCAAGCAGATGGGAGAAGAAATCCTGATTGATTTTGCCAAAGCCTATCAGCGTAAGATTACCTTGCTCAGGTATTTCAATCCGATCGGGGCGCATCCTTCGGCGAAACTCGGGGAACTGCCTATCGGGATTCCGAACAACTTAG
>JAKOOI010000308.1 GCA_022701475.1 Weeksellaceae bacterium | reverse complement strand
AAAAAGAAACCGATACCAAACAGAACTAAACCTACAACAAGAAGGATTATAGAAGTTGATTTTAATTTTGGTGAAAAACTATACATTTCTTTTCTTATTTTTTAGTTTCGGTAGTCGTTTCTGGTTTTGCTGCAGCTGTTGCCGGGGCAGCTGTTGCAGATGCAGTGGCGGTTGCCGCTGCAGGTGCCGCCGCTCCTTTTTTGAAGGCGTTCATCACATACATGGCCACTCTCCATCGGTCTCCCGCATTCAGCTGTCCTGCATAAGATCCCATTGCGTTTCTACCGTTGGTGATTACATAGTGAACGGATCCAACTGTAATTTCCCTGTCTGCGTAGTTCGGTACTCCGGAGAAAGCGCCGCTCTGTACGATCGGCCCCTGGCCGTCACCTCCCGTTCCGTGGCATGCGGCACAGGTATGATCAAAAAGGATTTTTCCTCTTTCAATATCCTTTGCTGCATTGGCAGGGTTCAGCGGGGAACCGGTCATGCTTTTGGAAGCATCATATCCCGCATTGTATTCATCCACATTTTTAGGAAGCAGGCCTTCCTCAAAAACACCGTCTTTGTTCTGGGCTACGGATCCTTCTACAGGAGAAAGACCTGTGGCTCCGTTATTTCTAACGAAAGCAGGGATTTCATTTTCGTGATCCGAATAAGCATCCTGAGCTTTCATCAAAGGGTCGTACGCTACCGGAAAATACATGTCCGGGAAATATACCAATGGAGTATTCTCTTTTGGTCCGCAGGAGTTAAGTAAAACTGCTGTTACACCTAAAACCGCTGTAATTTTTAAGATATTTCTCTTCATTTTAAGCATCTTTAACGGTTATTTCTTCCACTCCTGTTTCGATCAGTAACTGCTTTACAGCCTCTACGTTTTCCGTTACAAACTCCATCATGAATTTGTCATCTGTTGTTCTCGGATCGGGATTCTGTGCCGGTGCTCCCGGGAACATTTTATTCCTTACCAGGAAAGTGAGTGACATCATGTGGGCTGCACAGAATACCATAAGCTCAAACATAGGCACTACGAAAGCAGGCATGTTGTGTCCCCAGTCGAAAGCCGGCTTACCACCGATGTTCTGAGGCCAGTCATGGTTCATGGTATACCAGGTAAGGGTAGCACCGATGGTAACCCCATATAGAGCGTAGAGGAATGCGGCATCAGAAATCCTTGTTTTCTTCAACCCCAATGCTTTGTCTAGCCCGTGAACCGGAAACGGAGTGTAAACCTCGTTGATTGCGATTCCTTTATCGTTGAATGCCTTAACGCCGTTCATTAAATCGTCGTCGTCAGCATAAAGTCCGTATACAATTTTAGTGGTGCTCATCTCCTTCTTTTGCTTTATAAGTTTCACCTGAGATTTTCAGAATCGATTTTAATTCAGCCTGTGCAATTACAGGGAATGTTCTTGCATATAATAAGAACAGTACGGAGAAGAATCCGATGGTTCCCAAATATACACCCACATCAATGATCGTTGGCTTAAACATCGTCCATGATCCTGGCAGGTAATCTCTTGAAAGGTTAATAACGATGATGTCAAAACGCTCAAACCACATACCGATGTTAATAATCAGGGCAATGATAAATGTTGCGATGATGTTGGTTCTTATTCTCTTGAACCAGAACAGGGCAGGGATGATCAGGTTACACGTAATCAATGCCCAGAAAGCCCACCAGTAAGGTCCAACGGCTGCTCCCGGAGAAAGATAGGTAAAATCTTCAAATCTTGATCCTGAATACCATCCGATGAAATATTCGGTAGCATACGCTACGGTTACCATACCTCCTGTCAGGATGATTACGATGTTCATAATCTCGATGTGGTACATGGTAATATAGTCTTCCAGGTGACATACCTTTCTTGCAATCAGCAAAAGGGTCTGTACCATGGCAAATCCTGAGAAGATCGCACCGGCAACGAAGTAAGGAGGGTAAATGGTAGAGTGCCATCCTTTAATTACCGATGTGGCAAAGTCAAAAGATACCGTGGTGTGTACAGAGAATACAAGCGGTGTCGCTAACCCTGCAAGAACCAAGGAAAGCTCTTCGAATCGTTGCCAGTGTTTTGCTTTACCGCCCCAACCGAAGGCAAGGAAGGTATAGATTTTCTTTGTCCAAGGTGTTTTTGCTCTGTCTCTGATCATTGCAAAGTCAGGGATAAGTCCCATGAACCAGAATACCGTTGATACGGAGAAATACGTAGAGATGGCAAATACGTCCCATAGAAGAGGGGAGTTGAAGTTCCCCCACAGGGAACCGAACTGGTTCGGTAAAGGGAATACCCAGTATCCTACCCAGACCCTACCCATGTGGATTACAGGGAAGATGGCTGCCTGTACTACCGCAAAGATCGTCATTGCCTCTGCAGATCTGTTTACAGACATTCTCCATCGCTGTCTAAATAATAATAATACTGCGGAGATAAGTGTTCCGGCGTGACCGATACCTACCCACCATACGAAGTTGGTAATATCCCAACCCCAGTTAATAGTTCTGTTAAGCCCCCATGCTCCAATACCTGTCCCGATGGTGTAGGCGATACAGCCAAACCCGTAGAGGAAAAGAACCAAGGCTGCATACAATGAAATCCACCATAATTTACCTGCTCTTTCTTCGATAGGTCGTGCAATATCTTCCGTGATATCGTGATAAGTCTTGTGACCAATAATTAGAGGTTCCCTTATCGGAGCTTCGTAATGTCCTGACATTTTTTACCTATTTATTATTTAAACTTTATTTTTCTACTCTGTTTCTTACTTTCGTATGATAGAACACGTTTGGCTTGGTTCCGATCTCTTCAAGTAAATAATATCTTCTGTTGTCAGCATATAACTTTCTGACTTCAGATGCTTTGTCATTCATGTCTCCGAACTGGATAGACCCTGTAGTACACGCTTTTGAACACGCGGTCTGGAATTCTCCGTCTTTTACTACTCTGTTTTCTTTCTTCGCTTCAAGGATAGTGGTCTGGGTCATCTGGATACACAGTGAACATTTCTCCATCACACCTCTCGTTCTTACCACTACATCCGGGTTCAGTACCATTCTTCCAAGGTCGTTGTTCATATTGAAATCGAACTTGTCATTCAGGTTATAGGTGAACCAGTTGAAACGTCTTACTTTATAAGGACAGTTGTTGGCACAGTATCTGGTACCGATACATCTGTTATACGCCATGTGGTTCTGGCCCTGCTGTCCGTGTGAAGTAGCCGCTACCGGACATACCGTTTCACAAGGAGCATGGTTACAGTGCTGGCACATTACCGGCTGGAAGATCACATCCGGGTTGTCGGCAGGATGGTTCAGTGCACCTCCTTCCTTGTTGAATGCCGTACCATACAGTTCAGGAACTGCCATTCCTTCTTTCAGTCCTTCGTATACTTCTACCTTTTGTCTTGAAGAATAATAACGGTCAATTCTTAACCAATACATATCCCTTGACATTCTGATCTCTTCTTTCCCTACTACCGGAACGTTGTTCTCGGCCTGGCAGGCAATGATACATGATCCGCAACCGGTACATGAGTTCAGGTCGATGGACATATTAAAGTGAGGCCCGTCCGTATCATCAAATGCATCCCAAAGGTCGATTTTTCTTGCAGGAAGCGCTCCGCTGATGGTATGGTATTCCAACGGCTTGTTCCATCCGTGGTGCTCATCGTCGAAAGGTACATTGATGAATTCTGCCAACGGTACTTCCCTGGCGATTTCATAACGGCCCATCAGGGTATTCTGAAGCTGGATTCCCGCGAATTCATGGTCCTCTCCGGTTTTCTCAATTTTAACATTGGAAACGGCAAGGTTGGAACCATCGAATAAAGGATAAGCATTCACTCCCGTATCAGCTGTAGCTCCGGAATTTTTCTTACCGTATCCCAGTGCAAGGCCTACTGACCCTTCAGCCTGTCCCGGCTGAACGAATACAGGCACATCTTTGATGGTTACACCGTTTACCGTAAGGTTTACGATGGAACCGTCCAGCTGCATCCTTGCATTAAGGTCATTGTCAATGCCTAATCTTTCGGCATCTTTCGGAGACATGGTCAGGTAGTTGTCCCATGACATTCTCGTCAACGGATCCGGTAATTCCTGAAGCCAAGGATTGTTGGCCTGGGTACCGTCTCCTATCGCTGTTGTGGTGTACAATACCAGTTCCAGATCGGAAGGTTTGAACCCGCTTACTTCAGCAACAGCCTGGGCTGCATTTCCTCCTGCGTAAGACAGCGTCGTTGCATTGGAAGAAATATTGATACCGTTGTATAAAGCTTTATTGAATGAAGTTGCTCCCAGTACGGAAGCGGCATTCGCTTTTAAATAATCGTAATAGTTATTGGCCGCATTATTCTTACCGTTCTTCCAAACCAGTAAAGATTCTTCAATCTGTCTTGATTTGTAGATCTTCTGAATGGTAGGCTGCATCAGTGAATATACTCCTGTCTGAGGTTCAAGATCTCCCCACGATTCAAGCCAGTTGGCTACAGGGATCACAGCTTTCGCTGCTCTGTACATTTCATTTTTTTTATCGGCTACCGCGATCACATAAGGAACTTTAGCCAAGGACTTCTTGAATTCTTCTCCTTTGTGGTAAGAGTAGATCGGGTCTACGTTATTGGCAATCAAGACCCCAACCTGGCCTGCATTTACCCATCCTAAGAATTCTTCAAATCTCGCTTTGTCGAATTCTTTCAGCAGGTTTGCTTTTCCGGTGAAAGCTACCGATCCCAGTTTCTGGTTGATGAGGTGGGCCAGTACCTGAGCGCCTTTGGAACCGTCTGCAAAAACAACAGCCTTGCTGCCTTTAGCCTGAAGTTCCTTGGCGATTTCAGAAGCGTCTTTATCTGAAGTTCCACCGCCAACGATAGCGTTGTATACTTCTACCAGGGTTTTGTTTACCTGGCTTGGCTTCAGCCTGTATCTTGAGTCTGCGTTGGCACCTGTTAAGGACATATTGGATTCTACCTGGATATGTCTCAGCATGTTTGGTCCCGGCTTTCTTGCTGCTGCATAAGAAGACTCAAGGCTTCCGCCATTGTAGTCTCCGAGGAAGTCAGCATGGAAACCTACTACCAGCTCAGTCCCTCTCAGGTCATATACCGGTAATGCTCTGGTTCCGAAAACCTCCTGGGCTGCATCCAGTGCTCCGGCGTAAGGGAAAGCGTCATAAGTTACCAGTTCTGCGGTAGGATATTTTGCTTTGAATTCCGAAAACAGTTTTTTGAAAGTAGGGGAAGCGAAAGAGTGTGACAATAACACGATTCTCTTGTTGGCTGCACTGGCTTCTTCCAGTCCTTTGATCACGAAGCTGTCTACTTTATCGAAAGTTTCGTCTTTTCCTTCAAATTTCGGCTGCTTCACTTTATCGTTATCATAAAGGGAAAGTACGCTGGCCTGAGCCCTTGCGCTTGTTTTCCCAAGATCTCCTGCCGAAGGGTTTGGTTCGATTTTAATTGGTCTTCCTTCACGGGTCTTTACCAGAACACTTGCGAAATCAAAACCGTCGAAATATGTTGAAGCGTAATAGTTCGGGATTCCCGGGATGATATCATGCGGCTTTACCACATACGGGATCGTTTTAATTACCGGAGCTTCACAGGCAGCCAGGGTTACCGCTGCTGTTGAGAATCCTAATAATTTTAAGAAATCTCTTCTTGAAGTACCGGATCCGTTCTTTTCAGCATCTCCAAGGAAATCTTCTACCGGAATTTCTTCCTGGAACTCTTTCTGAGCCAGCTTATTGTTTAAAGCCGGATCTTTAAGTTCATGAATACTTCTAAATTGTATTTTGTTTGAAGCCATTTATACTTCTGATTTTTTGTTATTAATAATGACATTTACCACATTCAAGACCTCCAATTGCATCTACCGTGATCTTACCTCCGTCTTTAGGATATTGTTTTTTCAACTTGTCATGTAGATTCTTGAAGTATTCTTTATTATAACCGTTGTTCATATCAACTTCAGTTGTTCTGTGGCATTCAATACACCAGCCCATTGTAAAGTCGTTAGCCATCTGAACAACATTCATCGTATCGATTTTTCCGTGGCAGGCTTTACATACGACATCAATTTTGTTATCAGGATTTTTCTTGTTGAAAGAATTGATGATGGCCTGTTCTCCTGCTACTACGTGCTGTGAGTGATTGAAGTAAACGAAATCCGGCATGTTGTGGATTCTCGTCCATTCTACCGGTTGTGTCTTTCCGGTGTACTGCTGTTTTTCAGAATTCCATCCTGTAGCGGCGTAGATCTTCTGGATTTCTCCGTCGTAGAACGCTTTGTCCTTACCTGGCTCCATGTAGTGCTCTGCGTTGTATTCGGAAATCGTTCGGTGACAGTTCATACAAACGTTCATGGAAGGGATTTCAGATACTTTTCCGTACTTGGCACTGGAGTGGCAAAGCTGACAGTCGATCTTCTGTTCTCCGGCGTGGATTTTATGGGAGAAGTAGATAGGCTGCTCAGGCTTGTATCCTTTGTAAACACCGATCCACATGATCCAGTTCCAGACACCGTAAGCGGCCAGAAGGGCAAGGATGGCAATAAGCCCTTTACCTACGTAATGATATTTCTGATAGATTTCGCTGAAAGATTTCACCCTCGATTCATTAAGGCCTGCAAGATCTTCAGACTGCCCCAGTTTTACCAGCTGTCTCAGCTTAAGAAGGATCCATACCAGTAAACCTGCGATGGCTAAAAGGGAAATGATAACTACATTGGTCGTAGTCGTTGTATTTGCCGGTGCTGCTGTAGCGGTTGCCGTATCTGCCGTCGTCTTTTTCTCGTCAGCAGCCGGGGCGGCCGGCGGATTAGTGGTGTATGCTAAGATGTCGTCGATGTCCTTATCGCTAAGGTTCGGGAACAGCTGCATCTCGGTTTTGTTGTACTTTTCAAAAATTTCATTGGCGTACTTGTCTCCGGAAGCCCTCAGCTCCTTATTGTTTTTAATCCACTTGTGAAGCCATTCCTTGTCTACACCACCTTCTTTCTGTACCCGTTCTACAACCCCCTTCAAAGGCGGTCCTACAACCTGTTTATCAAGTGCGTGGCATGCAGTACAATTCGCTTTGAAAAGTTTCTCTCCATTATTCGGATCGCCGTCTTGCCCGTAAATTGAAGCACTGGTTGACAGCAATAAGCCTATTGCAATCAACGTTTTTCTATAATGCTTTCTCCAACTAATCATTTAAATTATCTTATGTTAGTAAATATTGAACATTCAATCAATCCCGCAAAAATAATATTTTTAACAGGAATTTAACGGCATAAGGAAAGGGGAAATATCATTTCCGTTTAATTTGTAATTATTCTAAATAACTGTTTTAAGGATAGTTTTTTTAAATTGCCTAAATTTGCCGAAACAAGTTTAAATGAAAAATTTTATTAAACTATTTTCGGTTTTATCATTACTCTCATTTTATGGTATTGATGCCCAGCAGGTTGTAAAAAAAGATACCCTTGCAGGAACGGAACTCATCATGACGATGGACTCCAGGGTAAGTTCAGCTCTGGAAAGTATAGAAGACAAGTGCACAAAAACTACAGCCAATGCGGTTTCCAGGGATGATGAAGAGACGAATGTCCCTGCAAGACCTGCAAAGATTTATGTACCGAGCCGGGAGCTTACCCAGGCTGAGATCTGCAGGAAAAACCCGAGGATTCTGGGATATAAAATACAGATCACCACGGTAAAAAGCAATGAGGAAGCCAATGAAGTGAAATCGTACTTCAGAAAGCGGTTCCCGAACCTGAAGGTGGAAACCGATGCTTCTCTAAGGCCCAATTACAAGATCCTGGCGGGAAGCTATTTTACAAAACAGAGTGCTGCCTCGGACCTTGCAAGGTTAAGGGAATATTTCAAGTCGGCAGTTGCAGTGCAGTATCGCATCTTCTGTGCGGAAGCAAAATAAAGAGATCATTATTACAGTAAAAAATGCCGGGCTTCCAAAGCCCGGCATTCTTATTTTAAGATATTGAATCTG
>JAKOOI010000295.1 GCA_022701475.1 Weeksellaceae bacterium | reverse complement strand
GAATGGAATTTCATAGTAAAACAGATGATATAAAAAGAATGAACTAAGCACCGTTAGTTCATTCTTCAGTTAGTTGATTTGTACCAGATAGATATTATAAAGCAGCAGTACGACACATATGATGAATATGATGAGTAAAGTTTTCCTGATATTTCTGGTGTATTCTTTATCAATAAAATAGAGCAGGATCCAGCCCAGAAAGCAGATGACTGCCGTAAAATCCCTGATGTACTGGAAAGTCTGCATGGCTCTGTCCTATTGATTATTCTTTTACTCTTTCCAGATAAGAACCGTCCTCGGTACTTACTTTGATTTTATCTCCTGCTTCGATAAAAAGAGGAACCATTACTCTTGCTCCTGTTTCCACGATCGCGTTTTTCAGGGCATTGGTTGCCGTATTCCCTTTCACTCCCGGATCAGCTTCCACCACTTCCAGGTAAACCGACTGAGGAAGTTCGGCAGAAAGCGGAGTTTCATCAGCTTCCTTCAAAATGATGGTCACTTCTTCCCCTGCTTTCATCAGGTTGGAGTTTTCAATCATTTCCTTATTCAGGTATAACTGGGAGAAATCATCATTGTTCATAAAGTGGAAACCATTTTCATCATCATAAAGATACTGGAATTTTCTGGTGATTACCTTTACCTCATCGATTTTGTGCCCTGCAGAGAAGGTGTTATCCAGCACTTTTCCGTTGGTTACCGACTTCAGTTTTGTTCTTACGAAAGCAGGACCCTTTCCCGGCTTTACGTGAAGGAATTCGATTACTTTATAAATATCATTGCTGTACTCAATGCACAATCCTTTTCTGATATCGTTGCTTGTTGCCATTATTGTTATATGTTTATTTCTTTATAAATTACCGTCTGAATATTTTTCCCCGATAAGGGATCTCAGGACAGATCGGTTTTAGTTGTTTTCTTTTCCTGTTCCGTATCCTTTTACAATTCCTCTCGGGGAATTCTGGATAAACTGGAGGATTTCATCCCGTTCAGCCGTCGGAAGCATTTCCTTTTCGATGTGTGAAATCGCCTGGGACACATTCATTTTCATCTGGAAGATCGCCCGGTAGATTTTCTGGATTTCAAAAATTTTCTCATTGGTGAATCCTCTTCTCCGGAGTCCTACGGAATTGATTCCTGCGTAGGACATCGGTTCACGGGCTACTTTTACGTAAGGCGGGATATCTTTCCGTACCAGCGTACCTCCGGAAATCATCACGTGCTTCCCGATTTTTCCGAACTGGTGTACCGCGGAAAGCCCTCCCATTACGGTATAGTCGCCGATTTCAACGTGGCCTGCAATACCGCAGCCGTTGACGATGATGACGTGATCTCCGATGACACAGTCATGTGCGATATGGGTGGTTGCCATAATCAGGCAGTTTTTACCGATTTTAGTAAAGCCCAGTGCCTTTGTTCCCCTGTTTACCGTGACACATTCCCTGATGGTGGTTTCGTCACCGATGATCACCTGGGTATCTTCACCGTCGAATTTCAGGTCCTGGGGAATGGCGGAGATCACCGTTCCCGGAAAAATCCGGCAGTTCCTGCCTATCCGTGCCCCGTCCATAATGGTAACATTGGGCCCGATCCAGGTTCCGTCCCCGATTTCCACATCCCCGGCAATCGTAGTAAAAGGCTCTACAATCACGTTTTTGCTGATTTTCGCGCGTTTGTCAACGGCTGCTAACTGATGAATCATTTAATCAACTTTATTTTTTGCAACTTGGGCCATTAATTCCGCTTCTACCGCAACGGTGTCTCCCACATATCCGTACCCCTGCATATGAACGATTCCTCTTCTGATCGGTGCAATAAGTTCAATCTTAAAAATAATAGTATCACCCGGCACTACCTTTTTCTTGAATTTTACTTTATCAATTTTAATGAAATACGTTGAATAGTTTTCAGGATCCGGAACACTTGCCAGCACCAGGATTCCCCCGGTCTGGGCCAGCGCCTCCACCTGCAGGACACCCGGCATTACGGGTTCTTTCGGGAAGTGGCCTACAAAGAAAGGCTCATTCATGGTTACGTTCTTCAATCCTACGACATGGGAATCCGAAAGCTCGAGGATTTTGTCGATCAGTAAAAACGGCGGCCTGTGAGGCATCAGCCTCATGATCCCGTTGATGTCGAAGACAGGATCTTTTGTAAGATCGAAATCAGGAACGTTCTTTTTGCGCTGCAGCTTCCACTGGCGGTTCAGTTTTTTCGCAAACTGGGTGTTCACATAGTGTCCCGGTTTATTGGCGATTACTTTCCCTTTTATTTTCACCCCTGCCAGAGCAAGGTCACCGATAACATCCAGCAATTTGTGTCTTGCCGCTTCGTTAGGGTAATTAAGATTCAGGTTATCAAGAATTCCGTTCGGCCTGATGGACACTTCATCTTTTCCGAAGGCTTTTTTCAGTTTTTCCGTCGTTTCGGGCGTAAGGTCTTTGTCTACGTAGACGATCGCATTTGAAATATCGCCTCCTTTGATCAGGCCGTGGTCCAGCAGCATTTCCAGTTCATGCAGAAAGCTGAAGGTTCTGGCAGAAGAAATTTCATCTTTAAATTCCGAGATATGCTTAAGGGTAGCATTCTGTGTTCCCAGGACTTTGGTCCCGAAATCCACCATGGTGGTCACTTCGAAAGTATCGGAAGGGATGATGGTAATTTCTGATCCGGTAGCCGGATCGCTGTAGGTAAGCACTTCCTTTACCACCAGGTATTCGCGGGCAATATTCTGCTCGGCAACGCCTACACTTTCGATGGCTTCCACGAAATATTTTGAAGATCCGTCTAATATCGGAGGTTCTGAGGCATTCATTTCCAGGATGGCATTGTCTATATCACATCCTACCAATGCTGCCAGCAGGTGTTCGCAGGTGGTGATTTTCACGCCCAGCTTCTCCAGCGTAGTTCCTCTTTCCGTAGCCGTTACGTAGTTCACGTCGGCTTCTACCTGAGGATGTCCTTCGAGGTCTGTCCTTACAAAGACGAAACCTGTATTTTCCTTTGCAGGTTTCATGGTTAGCTTTACTTCTTTACCTGTATGAAGTCCGATTCCGGAAAGGGTCACTTCCTGCTGAAGTGTTTTTTGCATATCACTCATTAGTTTTATCTTTTGAGTTATTCTCAAGATTATTTATTCTGTGGACGATTTCAGTAAAATTCCTGAAATGAACGTAATTTCTTAGATAGTCGTTATAGCTGATGGCCGGTGAGCCGTACAGGGTCTCTTTGTCATTTACACTGGAATTGACCCCACTCTGGGCCTGGATTTTCACCTGGTTCCCGATTTTGATATGGCCAACGATTCCCACCTGCCCGCCGATCTGGTTCCAGTCTCCGATGGCAGTGGAACCGGCGATCCCGGACTGGGCTGCAATCACGTTGTTTTTACCGATCTTCACATTATGGGCAATCTGGATCAGATTGTCGATCTTGGTGCCTTTTCCGATAACGGTGGAACCGATAGTCGCCCGGTCGATGCTGCAGTTGGAGCCGATTTCCACCTGATCTTCAATAATAACATTACCCAGCTGGGGAATTTTCTTGAATCCTTCCGGGGTTGGCTGGAAACCGAATCCGTCACCTCCGATTACCGTGTTGGAATGAATCACGCAGTCGTCACCGATGATGCAGTAATCATAAATCCTGGCGCCGCTGTCGATCTTACAGTTTTTACCGATTTTCACTCCCTTCCCGATGTACACCTGCGGAAAGATCTGCGACCCTTCTCCTATTTTTGCCTTTTCAGAAACATACGTGAAGGCACCGATATAGACTTTCTCGCCAATGACAGCCGTTTCATGAATGGATGACCCGTTTTCAATCCCTTCTTTCCTGCCCTGCATTTCCTGGTACAGATTCATCAGGATCTGAAAAGAAAGATAGGCATCTTTTACGGCGATTACGGTAGCAGGATACGTATTTTTGGTTAAAAGTTCCTCTGAAACAATAATTACAGAACACTTTGAGGTTTCTAAATAGTGGGCAAACCGGTCCTGTGCTATAAAGGAAAGATGCCCGGTTTCCCCGCTTTCGATGGGTGAAACACCGGTAATACGTGCGTTTTCATCACCTACTATTTTCCCGTCAATAAAACCTGCAATTTGCGAAGCTGTAAATTCCATATTCTGCAAAGATAAGAAATTCTGTAATTCACAAACATTTTTTAGTTTTAGGAACGCAAAATTTTATCATTCTTTAAGATTACGGAACGGCAGTTCCCGCGGGAAAGTAAGGATATGGCGCTCGGTTTTATTCACCATAAGGCCGGACAGCAACTGGTCTTCCGATTCCTCAAGCCTGATCTTCTGCCCGTCTTTCTGAAGCAGGTAGATCGGTTGCTTCTCGGTATCATAAGGAAGAAGTTTCCGTTTAATTTCATGGACCAGCTCATTTCCGTTGTCAATTCCGAAAAAATTATTGGTATCCTTTACTTTTCCTGCAATGAGCTCCGGGTTAAAAGGATGAGATGAGATGATGGTTTTCGGAAGGTTTCTCTGAATGACACAGCGGCACCAGTAGGATAATATCATGTCTTCGGCATGCTGCCATTCTTTCATGGCCTGGATAATATCGTTGTCATCCAGTTTTGTAAATCTTTCCAGGTCTTCATCGGTAGCGGAAGTTTTCTCGCGGTACAGGAAATATTTCAGGTTTTCGGTAGCGGGGAGCTCTATTCCACGGGAAACCAGCAACTTTGCTCTTTCCAGGATTTTTACCAGCAGGAATTCAGACAGGGCAGCCGTTTTATGATAGTAGACCTGCCAGTACATAAACATGCGGGCCGTGAGGAAATTTTCGATGGAGTAGACGCCTTTGGCATCGATAACCAGCTCCTCTTCACAGACATTCATCATGGAGATAATCCGCTGGGTATTGATGCTGCCTTCGGAAACACCGGTAAAGAAACTGTCGCGCTTCAGGTAATCGAGCCGGTCTACGTCCAGCTGTGAGGAAATCAGCTGGTTGAAAAATTTTCTGTGGTATTTCCCCTTAAACATTTCCATGGCGCAGGAAAGTTCCCCGCCGAATTGCCTGTTCAGCCGCTCCATGAGCAGCAGGGAAAGGGTTTCATGATGCCAGTTATCCATCAGCATGCTTTCAAGGGCATGGGAAAAAGGGCCATGGCCGATATCATGTAACAGGATGGCAATCATAGCCCCTTTCTCCTCGTTTTCCGAAATTTTCACACCTTTCTGCTTGAGGGTTTCCAACGCCGTAAACATGAGATGCATCGCTCCCAGTGCATGATGGAAGCGGGTGTGGGTGGCGCCGGGAAAGATCAGGTTCAGCAGACCGGTCTGCCCTATTCTCCTCAGCCTCTGAAAATAAGGGTGCTCAATGATATCGAAAAGGATTTCGTAAGGAATCCTGATAAAACCGTGAACGGGATCATTAATGATCTTCAGCTTGTTCTGCATGGGAAAGATTGGTATTTACAGACAAAAATAGGGATTTAAATCTGAGTTGCCGTTACGCTTTGATACCGAAAATGAAAACTTTAAATTTACTACAGGGACAGGTATTTCCCTTGCGTTTTCCCGGCCATGTGATCAACCGGAACAGATCGTAAAAAAAATCATTTCTTTTATGCGGTTCCCATTTAACTAATCTTTAACTTTACCCTTGCCTATTTTGGCAGAATTTAAAGATAATTGGTCAGCAATTTGATACCGTAACCATGTAAAAAATTAATTATGTCGGAAAAGATATTATGGATAGATGATGAAATAGATTTACTAAAACCTCATATCGTATTCTTAGAAAAAAAGGGGTATCATGTAACCCCTGTCAATAACGTGAATGAAGCCCTTGAACTGATGGATTCAGAAAAATTCGCGCTTACGCTGATTGACGAAAACATGCCGGGGATTTCAGGCCTTGAAGCGATTCCCATGATCAAGGAAAAAGACAATGCCCTGAAAATTGTGATGGTGACGAAAAGTGAAGAGGAGCACATCATGGAGGAAGCCATCGGTTCCCAGATTGCCGATTACATCCTGAAGCCTGTAAACCCGAACCAGATTCTCCTGTCCCTGAAGAAAAACCTTCAGGAAGATAATCTGGTGGAGCAGAAAACCATCCTTCAGTACCAGCAGGAATTCCGTAATCTTTCCATGGAACTTTCTTATCTGAGGACCTACCAGGAGTGGGCCGAATATTATAAAAAAATCCTGAACTGGGAGATCAAGTTCGATAAGGTAACGGATAACGAGTTTGCCGACCTTCTCCAGTCGCAGAAAGAAGAAGCCAACATCCAGTTTGCCAAATTCATTGAAAACAATTATGAAGAATGGCTGACTGACTCTGACAAGCCGATGATGAGCCATACCCTCTTCAAGGATAAAATAAAGCCTGAAGTGGAAAAAGAAAAAGTGCTGCTTCTGATGGTCGATAATTTACGGTACGACCAATGGAAAGTCATAGAGCCGCTTTTTACAAAATATTACAACAAAGTTTCGGAAGATTATTATTACAGCATCCTTCCTACAGCGACGCAATATGCAAGAAACTCGTTCTTTGCAGGCCTGATGCCGTCCGAAATCGAAAAGCGCTTCCCGAACAAATGGTTCAATGACAATGAAGAAGGCAATAAGAATGAATATGAACGCGATTTCCTGGAAGACCAGATGAAGAGAATCGGACTGGGATCCAAATCAATGAAATACCTGAAAGTCCTGAATGCCGATTTTGAACGTAAAATCTATGATGACTTTAACCAGCATAAAAACAATGACCTGCTGGTGGTGGTCTATAATTTCATTGATATCCTGTCCCATGCCAAAACGGACAATCATATTGTGGACCAGCTGATCCGTGATGATAAGACATTCCGTTCCCTTACCCTGAACTGGTTTGAGAACTCTTCGCTGATCAAGATGATCAAGACGGCTGCTGAAAACGGATTCAAGCTGATCATTACCACCGATCACGGAACAGTTTATGTGAAAAAGCCGAGCAAAGTGGTGGGCGACAGGGAAACCTCTACGAACATCCGGTATAAAACGGGGAAAAGCCTTACTTATGACGACCGGGATGTGTGGGCCGTTACCAACCCGGAAAAGCTGTTTTTGCCGAAAGGAAACCTAAGTTCCAAATATATTTTCGCGAAGAACAACATTTTCCTGGCTTATCCTAAAAACTATAATCATTTCGTGAATTATTATAAGGAAACCTACCAGCATGGCGGAATTTCACTGGAAGAGTGCATTATTCCGATCAGCATCCTGGAGCCGAAATAAATTCAATGGT
>JAKOOI010000277.1 GCA_022701475.1 Weeksellaceae bacterium | reverse complement strand
CAAATTTGAAGGAAAGGAGAGCAGAAACCCGATGGCGTTCCGCTATTACGATGCAGAAAAAATAATCATGGGGAAACCGATGAAAGACTGGACCCGTTTTGCAATGGCCTGGTGGCATACCTTGTGTGCCAACGGAAGCGATCCTTTCGGTGGGGCAACGATTCACCATCCTTGGGATATGGGCAATAACCCGGTAACCAGAGCTATGCACAAACTGGATGCCGGTTTCGAATTCATGTCCAAAATGGGCTTTGAATACTATTGCTTCCATGATATCGACCTGGTAGATCCGGCGGACAACTGGAAAGAGTATGAGAAGAACCTTCAGGCAGTGGTAGAATACGCTAAGCAGAAGCAGGCAGAAACCGGGATCAAGCTTCTTTGGGGAACAGCCAATGTATTCACCCACGAAAGATACATGAACGGTGCTTCCACCAATCCTAACTTCGATGTGCTGGCATGCGCCGGAACCCAGGTGAAAAATTCCATCGACGCAACTATTGCTCTCGGCGGGGAAAATTATGTATTCTGGGGCGGAAGAGAAGGGTACATGAGCCTTCTGAATACGGATATGAAGCGTGAGAAGGACCACCTGGCCCGTTTCCTTACCATGTCAAGGGATTATGCCCGTCAGCAGGGATTCAACGGGACTTTCCTGATCGAGCCTAAGCCGATGGAACCTACCAAGCACCAGTACGATTACGATTCCGAAACGGTAATCGGATTCCTGAGACACTACGGACTTGATAAAGATTTTAAACTGAATATCGAAGTGAACCACGCTACATTGGCCGGCCATACGTTCGAGCATGAGCTTCAGGCAGCGGTGGATGCAGGAATGTTAGGAAGCATCGACGCCAACAGGGGAGATTACCAGAACGGATGGGATACGGATCAGTTCCCGATCGATTACCTGGAAATGGTTCAGGCATGGCTGGTATTGCTTCCTGCAGGCGGTTTGGGCAACGGCGGAGTAAACTTCGATGCGAAAATCAGAAGAAACTCTATCGATAGGGAAGACCTGTTCATCTCCCATATTTCAGGAATGGATGTTTTTGCCAAAGGATTGCTGGCAGCGGCCGATATCCTTGAGCATTCAGATTATAAAAAATTAAGAACAGACCGCTATGCTTCTTTTGACAACGGAAACGGGAAGGCATTTGAAGAAGGATCTCTTACCCTGGAGGATCTTCAGAGAATAGCACATGAAATCGGGGAACCTCAGCCAAAAAGCGGAAAACAGGAATTGTTTGAAGCTATTGTGAATATGTACATTTAAAAAAAGTAAAAAGGCTGTTAGACAAAACACTAAGGAATTTTTCCATCGACTGACACGACGTACGGGCAGCCTTTTTATTTCAACCCTAATTTTTAAAAATAATAATTATGAACCGATTTTATTTTGCTAAAAACAATAAGGCGGCCCTCTTCTTTGCCATGGCCTTATTACCTTCCGCCATGGCGTATGCTCAGGTAAAAAGAGATACGGCTGCGAAGGAGAAAAAAATAGAGGAAGTGGTGGTGATCGGATATGGTACGCAACGGAAAGAAGCGGTAACGGGATCTGTAGTACAGGTAAAGGGTGATGCCTTACGAGAAGTACCCTCTGCCAATATTACGCAAGCATTACAAGGTAGAGCTGCCGGTGTGGATATTATGCAGACTTCTACAAAGCCAGGAGCTGCAATGCAGATCAGGATCCGTGGTGTAAGATCTCTAAGTGGTGATAATGATCCTTTGGTAGTATTAGATGGTGTACCTTTTGCCGGATCTCTTGGTGATATCAGTTCTTCCGATATTAAAAGTATAGACATCTTAAAAGATGCATCTGCAACGGCCATTTATGGTTCAAGAGGAGCAAATGGGGTTATTATAGTGACAACGAACAGAGGAAGTAAAGGTCAAAAGGCAAGATTCAGTTATAATTCTTTTACGGGAGTACAGACGTTGTTTTCAAAATATCCCATGATGGATGGTCCTACTTTCGCAAGGCTGAGAGCTTATGCGATTCCTGCCGGAAGCACAACTCCTTTATATAATACAAATGGTGATGAAAGTCTCACTACTAATACGGATTGGCAGGATCTATATTATAAACCAGCCATGATCACCAGCCATGATATAGGTGTTTCAGGAGGTACAGAAGGTGGTAACTATAATGTGGGATTATCTTATTTCAAACAAGATGCATTAATTCCTTTGCAAAATTATGAAAGGTTTGCGTTGAGAATGGCTGTGGATCAGCAATTAGGTAAAAGATTAAAAGTCGGTTTTACTACCAATACAAATTATGTGGAATCTGAAGCTAACGGATTGAATCCGGGAGCAGTATTAGGCTATTCTCCATTAGCAAATCCATATAATCCAGACGGAAGCTTAAAATCTATTATGACTACTGCAGGAGGTATTGATCAAACATGGATCTATACAAGGCAGAGAATAGAAAGTTTAGGAGACAAGTACGTTGATGAATCAAAAGCTTTTTCTTCCTATAATAATATGTATGGAGAGTTGACTTTACCTTTAAATGGTCTTAAGTATAAACTAAACATCGGTTTGGATTACCGCACTTCAAACAGTGGAAACTATGCAGGAGTTGGAGTTTTTAATACCAACCCCGCTGGACCTTCCAACGCAGGAAGAGGAAATAATCAGACTTATCACTGGTTAATCGAAAACTTATTAACTTATGACCGTACTTTCGG
>JAKOOI010000276.1 GCA_022701475.1 Weeksellaceae bacterium | reverse complement strand
CCTGCGCTTGTTTTTTGACACATGAGTCACAAAGAAAGATTTAAAAGTTTGCATATATTTTAGAACACATGAGATTAAAAATCAAAGATTTTTACAAGCTTTTGAGTGCTTTCTCAGCGTTCCACATTTAGCTTCAGTTTGCCTTTAAAAGTTTCCCATGTATTTTTCTGCATGAATTTTATAGGTGTTGATGTCATAGTCAATAGGAACGGGCTTTAGCCCGTTTAAGAAGAAGATACTTCCATCCGGCTTTAGCCAAAATTTATTTAACCACAGATTGGCACAGATCTTCACAGATGATTGCGCGTGTCTTAACACATAAGTTACAGAGAAAGATTTAAAAGTTTGCACATATTTTAGATCACATGAAATTAAAAATCTCTGATTTTTAAAACTTTTGTGAGCTTATCAAACATCTGGTATTAAACTTCATTATGCAGTATGATATTCTTTTATGACTTTTGCGGTAAAAAATATTTCACAGATTTATGCAGTTTTTCATGGATGACAGTGTGGCACCGAGTGCCTCAGCTACCGGATCGTTGTCAGTCAGAATTATAAAAAAATCCCCAGCATTTATTTGCTGAGGATTCTGTATTTTAGTTGGTGGTCTGCGTTTGCAGCTGCGGGCCTGAAGGAATTAGTTTTTTCCCTTCTTCGGTATTGCAGTACTGTTCAAAGTTTTTGATGTACTTGGCAGCAAGGTCTCTTGCTTTCTCTTCCCAATCTCCGGCATTGCTGTAGGTATCCCTAGGATCTAAAATTCCTTCGGAAACATTCGGCAGTCCGGTTGGTACCTCCAGATTCATAATTGGGATCCTTGTTTTCGGAGCGTTTTCAATGGAACCGTCGATGATCGCATCAATGATCGCTCTTGTATCTTTCAGGGAAATTCTTTTTCCGGTACCGTTCCAGCCGGTATTCACCAGATAGGCTTTTGCTCCGTGCTCTTTCATTTTTCCGATCAGGGTTTTTGAATACATGGTCGGGTGCAATGTAAGGAAGGCTTCCCCGAATGCCGGTGAAAAAGATGGCTGAGGTTCGGTGATCCCTCTTTCCGTTCCTGCTAATTTTGAGGTGTATCCGCAAAGGAAATGGTACTGTGCCTGGTCTTCATCCAGTATGGAAACCGGAGGCAATACCCCGAATGCATCTGCGGAAAGGTAAACGATTTTTTTCGCATGTCCCGCTTTGGAAGGCAATACGATTTTATTGATATGGTAAATCGGATAAGAAACCCGGGTATTTTCAGTAATAGATCCGTCGGTATAATCGGAAACGCCGTTATTTACCACCACATTTTCAAGAAGCGCATCTCTCTTGATCGCCCTGAAGATATCCGGCTCTTTTTCAGCGGAAAGATCGATTACTTTGGCGTAGCACCCTCCTTCGTAGTTGAAAACGCCGTTGTCGTCCCAGCCATGTTCATCGTCACCGATCAGGTATCTTTTCGGGTCTGCGGATAAGGTTGTTTTCCCGGTTCCTGAAAGCCCAAAGAAAAGGGCCACATCTCCTTCTTCACCCACATTGGCAGAACAGTGCATGGAAGCCATTCCTTTTAACGGAAGGTAGTAGTTCATCATCGCGAACATCCCTTTTTTCATTTCTCCTCCGTACCAGGTTCCCCCGATGATCTGAAGCCTTTCGGTAAGGTTGAACATCACGAAGTTTTCGGAATTTAATTCCTGCTCTTCCCAATTCGGATTGGTGGTCTTGGACCCGTTGATCACGGTGAAATCCGGCTCACCGAAATTTTCCAGTTCATAATGGGAAGGACGGATGAACATATTCGTTACGAAATGCGCCTGCCACGCCACCTCAACGATGAACCTTACTTTTAACCTTGTATCGGCATTCGTTCCGCAGAATGAATCTACGACATAGATTTTTTTAGCATCAGAAAGCTGGTTCAACACTAATTCTTTACAGGAGCTGAAAGTTTCCGGTGTTGTCGGCAGGTTTACTTTACCGTCCCAGAAAATCGTTTCTCTCGTAACATCATCCTGAACTATGTACCTGTCTTTAGGTGAACGACCTGTGAAAATTCCTGTTTTTACTGATACGGCGCCTGATTCCGTAAGCTCAGCTTTTTCAAAGCCTTGATTTTCAGGAGAAATTTCGGCCTGATACAATTCCTCATAAGAAGGATTATAGACGACTTCAAAATTTCCCTTAATCCCTAATTTTTCTAAATCCCGGATGATTTTAGCGTTTTTCATTGTACTTATATTTCTATTTCTTTTTTGGAGCTTAACAAAATTAATATTAATTAATTGTTAAAAGTGGTTTAAATATAATGATATAAGTCAGAATGACAAATAAAAAAACAAGTTTATAAAAAACTGGATATCAGTAAACTAAATCAGAATAGTCGAAGATTGTTGAAAATCCTTTTCCCCAAAAATAGTCCTTAAAGCCATCAAATTTTGCGCTCATGACAAAATCTCCACCCCAGGCACCCAGACTTTTTATAAAAACCGGGCAGTCTTTGAAATACAGGTCTTTAACTGTAGGAATTTCAAGGAAATCCGATATTTTCTGTTCATGATCCAACAGAAGTCCGCAAAAACTTTCCAATTCGCTACATAGTAAAATTTTCCTTGTGAGATCCGAAAATTCTCCGATAAGCTTCTCAGACTTCTTTTTGGATCTGTAAAACCGGATTCCCTCCCGGCTGTCCTGCTTCTGGTTCAGGTGGATAAAAATCAGGTCATTTTTAAAAGTAGGATCGAAATCTACCTTTTCATATTTAATTTCAGGAACGCTCTGA
>JAKOOI010000275.1 GCA_022701475.1 Weeksellaceae bacterium | reverse complement strand
GGCGCTCTACCCGATATGGTGACGTTCTCACCAGACGGCACCAAGGTGATGACGGCCAATGAAGGGGAACCGAACGATGCCTATACCGTAGACCCGGAGGGAACTGTCAGTATCATCGACATCTCAGGCGGCATAGCCAGCCTTACACAAAGCAATGTGACTACCCTGAACTTCAATGCTTTCGATAACCAGGTTGCTGCACTGGCAGCTACCGGACTTAGAAAAGTACGAACCAACAACACCCTTTCCCAGGACCTCGAGCCTGAATACATCAGCATCAGTGCAGACAGCCAGAAGGCCTGGGTGACGCTTCAGGAAAACAATGCCATCGCAGAAATCAACCTGGTGACGAAAAGCATTGCCGGAATCTGGGGACTGGGCAAAAAAGACATGAGCCTTCCCGGAAACGGCTTCGATGCCTCGGATAACAACGGTGAAATCCTGATAGCCAACTGGCCGGTAAAAACCTATTATACGCCCGATGCTTTCCAGAATTACAAAGTCGGGAATACCCATTATATCGTTACCGCCAATGAAGGCGATGAGAAAGACCTCTCCGGGTTCAGTGAAAGGACGACCGTAGGAGTTGCAAGCTATGCAATGGACCCGTCTGTTTTCCCGCAGGCATCCGTCTTAAAGGCCTCATACAATCTCGGCAGGTTCAGGGTAACCAATGCCACCGGAAACACGGACGGCGATACCGACTTTGAGGAGATTGCCGCACTGGGTGCCCGTTCCTTCTCGATCTTCAATGCCGATACCAAACAGATCGTCTATGACAGCGGCGACCAGTTTGAACGGTATATTGCTGCCAATTATCCTTTGATCTTCAATGCCGACAATGAATCGAATACGGTAAAAAGCAGGAGCCGCGCCAAAGGCCCCGAGCCTGAAGGAGTCGCTTTGGGCACCATCAACGGGCAGACCTATGCTTTTATTACCATTGAAAGAACCGGCGGTGTGATGGTATATAATATTACCGATCCGGATAACCCTGTTTTTACGGATTATAAAAATTCCAGGACGACCTCTG
The DNA here is from genome assembly GCA_022701475.1 of Weeksellaceae bacterium. Taxonomy (GTDB): domain Bacteria; phylum Bacteroidota; class Bacteroidia; order Flavobacteriales; family Weeksellaceae; genus Chryseobacterium. The sequence goes on along the minus strand of JAKOOI010000275.1, from coordinate 6,193 downwards.
CCTTCGGCGGTGATAACGGACCGGAAGGCATCATTTACATCGCTCCTCAAAATACCACCACCGGAAAAGGATATGTGGTGATTGCCAACGAGATCAGCGGAACCCTTTCCCTATATGAAGTAGCCGGTTCCCCTACCCTGGCCACCGGAGAAACAAAAACGGAAAAAGCCACCTTCAATATTTTCCCTAATCCCGTAACGAAAGGCAATCTGCTGTACTTCAACAGGGCCCAGGACTATGAACTGTACGATATGTCCGGAAAGCTTATTACCAAAGAGAAAAACGGACTGACCATCGATACTTCAGCACTTGCTGCAGGCGTCTACCTTGTAAAGACCTCAGAAGGGCATGTGAAGAGAGTAATTGTAAAGTAACATATAGAATTTGATCGATTAAACCAGGCTCCGGGTCATCCCGGGGCTTTTTCATTACGGGAAAATTGAGTAGCTTTACCTTTTTTAAAACCATGAAAGAACAATTGGAAAACATCATCCGCCAGGTTTACCGCAAAGAAAAACGGAACCTTTTCACCTTTCTTACCGGAGCGGGAATTTCATACGACAGCGGCATTCCTACGTACCGTGGCACAGACGGAATATGGGTGAAAGGAACAACATTTCATAAACCTGAAGAATTCGGTACGCTGGCCTATTTTAAACAGCATCCTGAAGAAGTCTTGCAATATGCCCTATTCAGGAAGAAGATGTTTGAAAGTGCGGAACCGAATGAAAGCCATTTCCTACTTTCCGGTATTGAAGATGTACTGAATGACAGATTTCAATTGATTACCCAGAATATAGATCATCTCCACCGGCGGGCTGGAAGCCGCAGGATTTATGAAATCCACGGAAACAGCAGGGAAATCAAATGTTCGAACGGATGCAGGGAAATTATCGATCTTCCTGAAGAAATCACCGGAAAAAATAGAGATGAAGAACTTACGGAACGTGATACCGAGCTTCTGACCTGCCGGAACTGCGGGCATTGGATGCGGCCGAACATTTTATGGTTTGACGAATATTATGACGAGAAAACCCATAAAAGATTCAGTGCATTAAAGGCTGCCAAAAACAGCGGAATTCTCTTTATCATCGGGACATCCGGTGCCACCAATCTTCCTTTCGCCATCGCAGAGACCGCATTGAAATACGGAGCAACCCTTGTTGATATCAATACGGAAGACAATCATTTTACAGAATTGATCAGGAATAAAAAAAATAAACTCATTGTCCGGGAAACATCAACTGAAGCCTTGAGATGGATTGATGAAATCATCAGAAATATAAAACTCCAAAAATAACAGCATGTTTGCATTTTCCCTCGATACAGGTCCTGAAAACAACCTGATTACCTTCATCAGCGAGGTAAGAAATCTTGAAAGCGACAGATCGAATACAGGCTACCGGAAACTCAGGCTGATCAATGTTCAGGATACTGCAAAGTTGAAATATGAAATCGAAAAAGCAGCTTTGACTTATGATCATAACGGTTTTATCCACATGCTTGATGCAAATGGCTCAGTGATTCATTCCACCTTTATAAGCAGCATCAGCATCAGCAAGTGCAAACGGAATACAGTCTGTTTAAGCGGGTATGTATGGTTTAAACCCAAAGGTTTTCAAAGGTCCTTGCGAATGTACCTTAACAATGAAATCAGCGGAAAGGATTGCTGGAAAAAACTGAACAGGGATGAATTACAGGGGTGGCTGGTATTTGCAATGCATATTACGCAACCCAGGCCCGACAGGGAAAATCTGTTCATCCGCATTGATGGCAGCCGGTTCCATAACGAGGACGGATTCTATTGCGCGCTTGGTGAGGAAATACACGGTAGTACCGGATATTTCGGCAGGAACAAAGGTGCCCTGACGGATTGTCTGCGGGGAAGCTTCGGTGTGAAATCCATTTCGGAAATAACCTGGGTCAACCATCAGAGAAGCAAAAAACTGCTGAAGAGAAATTTCACTGACATCATGGCTATTTTTGAAAGCTTCCATATCAGGGTTATTTTAAAATAAAAATAAACCCGGCAGGCCTATGCTGTGTTGCCTGCTTAATGGATATCATCGTAAATCCGTACCAGATCCACAACGTTTTTTGCCTGCAGCTTCTCAAAAATCTTCTTTTTGTAGGTACTGATGGTGGACATTTTTAAATTCAGCGTATTGGAAATTTCGATATTCCCGTTGCCTTCCGCCAGCAGCTTAAAGATCTGGAACTCCCTTTTTGAAAGCCGCTCTACAGAATGGCTTTCGGCAGACTGGGATACCAGCTTTTTCATCATCTCCACGCTGTAATGGTAGCCTTCCTCAAATATGCCTGAAATGCTCTCCAGGATTTCAGTTTCCGAGGCCCCTTTATTCAGGTATCCGGCTGCACCCTCTTCTATATACTGTATTCCGACATTGTCATCATACAAAGCGAAAAGCAGGATTTTAAGGTGTTTCTGTTTCTTCTTAAGATCCTTTACCATAGCCTTGTAAATACCTTCGGGAATATCGATATCAAGGATCAGAAGATCATAGTTTTTTTCAGTAATTTTTATTTTGGTTTCAGAATAAGTCTCAGCGAAATCAATCGTACACGGATATTGGAGTTTAGACTTCAGCACCAGCGCCGTACCCGTCCGTACAACATAATGACCATCTGCAATGAGTATATTTTTCATAGTATTTAGTTTAATCCGCTTTCCCGGTCAGGAAAATCAGAGCTTCTGTTTAATTTTAAAATTTCACTACAAGTTACAGACCAAAACCGGCAGATCCAAAATGATCTGTTCTATTTGTATCAGGGAACTGAAGACAGTTTACCCTATGGTTTTCCTGCCTGTGAAAGCATGAGACGAATACCCATTCTGATTCTTCGTTACCTTATTACATAAAAGTGAAATATGTCTCCCCTGCATTCTGTACCGGTCTGAATAATTCACTACAAAAGTAAGATTTAAATTGTCACGAGAAAGTAGAATTATTACTATAAAAGAATCATAATTTTTCTTTAAGGGTTTCTTAAAAGACGTGCTTTATCTCCTTTCATATAGCAGGATTATATTATAATACCGTTTCTCAGGTGTGATTAAAAATTTGTTCATCAGTCACTTATCACGCAAAACAAAAAACGGGTGATCTTTCTGAATATTTTTGATTCCTTAATGTTCTTTATCAGGCATTACGGAATGTAAATTTCAGTTCAACCGGAATAACCCGCTCTTATCGGAAAACCGGTTCTCAGGATGATGGATCGGAAAAATATTTTTATTGTACAGGATGAAAAGTTTCAGTACAGGGATAAAGAGAATAACAATAAAAAAGACAGACCCGTAAGGACCTGTCTGAAAAATATATTTTTTTTACTTTTACTCCACGCTTACCACCCTTTCAATTTCCGGAGCATGTTGTTTGATGGTGTTTTCCACCCCTAATTTCAGGGTAGAAAAATTCAGCGAACATCCGGAGCAGTTTCCTAGAAGCTTAACGTATACCAGGCTGTCTTTTACATCGATCAGCTCGATATCGCCTCCGTCTTTGTTCAAAAACGGGCGGATGCTTTCAAGGGCTTCCATTACTCGGGTTACGGTATCTTCGTGTGCTATATTTGTTTCCATATTTTGGTTTTCGGCTTGTTGAATGATTATTTTGCTTTTGGCGAGCAGCCTGCCATGGTGGTAATTTTTACCGCTTCGGTAGGAGGAAGGCTTTTGTTTCTTTCTACCAGGCTTTCCACCATCTGGCGGGCAGTTTCAGTATAAATTGCTGCAATGGCAGAACCTTCCTGCAGCGCCGCCGGTCTTCCGACATCTCCTGCCTCCCTGATGCTCTGGATCAGAGGAATCTCTCCCAGTACAGGAATCCCCAGGTCTTCAGCCAGGTACTGTGCTCCCTGTTTTCCGAAAATGTAATATTTGTTTTCCGGCAATTCTTCCGGGGTAAAATACGCCATATTTTCGATTAATCCAAGCACAGGAATGTTGATGCTTTCCATCTGGAACATGGCAATTCCTTTTCTAACATCTGCCAGGGCAACGTGCTGTGGCGTACTTACGATAACCGCTCCGGTTACCGGAACTTCCTGGATGATGGACAAATGAATATCACCCGTTCCCGGCGGAAGGTCAATCAGTAAAAAGTCCAGCTCGCCCCAGGCGGCATCACGGATCATCTGGTTCAGGGCTTTTGATGCCATCGGCCCTCTCCAGACCACTGCCTGGTTGGACCCTGAAAAATACCCGATCGACAGCATTTTCACCCCGTAGTTTTCCACAGGCTTCATCAGGTTTTTGCCATTTATTTCCACGGAGACCGGTTTTTCTCCTTCGGTATCGAACATGGTAGGAACGGACGGCCCGTAAATATCGGCATCCAGTAATCCTACTTTAAAGCCCATTTTTGCCAAAGTCACCGCCATATTGGCAGAAACCGTGGATTTCCCTACCCCTCCTTTGCCGGAAGCGATAGCGATAATATTCTGAATCCCGGGAATCTGCTTCCCTTTGATCTGACTTTGCTGAATTTCACTCGGTTCCGGAGAAACGATCTTTAACTTAAGATTCACTTCTTCCCCAAATTCACTGGCAAACGCCTGTTTCATCGCTGCCTCCAGTTTTTTCTTTTCATGCATGGCCGGAGAGTGTGCCGTCATGTCTATATATACATCAGCGCCCATGATCTGCAGGTTGTTCACCAAATCATCAACTTCTATTTCTTTAAGGAAATCCTGAACCTTTTCTTTCGTCAACATAAACTAAATAAATTGTTTACAAATTTACGTAATTTTTAGCTATTTAGAATAAGTAAAGGGACTGATAGATATTTTCTTTTGCGAAAACGAATTTTATAGTATTTTAGGGAAATTTAATTTTTATCTATGAAAAGGTTATTCATCGTTCTTTTTGGGATCATTGCCCATAATCTGTTTTCGCAGCATTATTCGCAATACGTGAATCCCTTTATCGGGACAGGCGGCCACGGGCATACGTTTCCGGGAGCCATCGTGCCTTTCGGAATGGTACAGCTTTCTCCCGATACAAGGATCGACGGGAGCTGGGACGGCTGCAGCGGCTACCACTACTCCGATTCCGTGATCTACGGATTTTCACATACGCATCTTAATGGTACGGGTGTTTCGGATTACGGGGACATCATGCTGATGCCGACGATGGGAAAACCGGGGCTCACGCCGAAAGAATATTCGTCATCATTTTCACATAAAAACGAAAAGGCTTCCGCAGGGTTCTATTCGGTAAAACTGGATAAGCACAATATTGATGTCCGCTTAACCACAACCAAAAGAGTGGGTTATCATGAATACACGTTCAACAATGCCGGAGACGCCAACATCATTTTGGATTTAAACCACCGGGATAAACTACTGGAAGGTGAAGTAAGGGTTATCGACAGCAAAACCATTGAAGTTTTCCGCAGAAGTGAAGCCTGGGCCACCAATCAATACATCTACGCCAGGATTGAGTTTTCAAAACCTTTGAAAATTTCGAAACAGGTGGTGAACGGAAAGATTGAGAATAATCTTTTCACGGGAACCAAAGTGGCACTTGCGTTTTCTTCCAAAGTAAAAAAAGGCGAAAAAATTTCCGTAAAAGTTTCCATTTCCCCAACGGGCTATGAAGGAGCCGGAAAAAATATGCTGGCAGAAGGTCAGTCCAATGATTTTGAAGCCGTAAGAAAGCAGGCCGCTGCAGACTGGGATCAGGAACTCTCTAAAATCGAAGTGAAATCGTCCGATAAAGATAAGCTGACCGTTTTTTACACGGCCATGTATCACGTTTTTACCCAGCCGAACATCAATATGGATGCAGACGGGAAATACAGGGGCCGTGACAATAAGTTTTATATGGCTAAAGGATTCGATTATTATTCCGTATTTTCTCTTTGGGATACATTCAGAGGGGCCCATCCTCTAATGACATTAATTGACCGTAAAAGAACAGCCGACTTCATCAATACGTTTATCAAACAGTACGAACAGGGCGGAAAACTTCCGGTGTGGGAACTTGCTTCCAACGAAACGGAATGCATGATCGGGTACCATTCGGTTTCTGTCATTGCCGACGCCATGGCCAAAGAGATCACCGGATTTGATTATGAAAAAGCTTTTGAAGCCTCCAAACATTCGGCCATGCTGGATATTTTCGGTTTGAATGCCTATAAGCAGAACAATTTCATCAGCATTGACGATG
>JAKOOI010000274.1 GCA_022701475.1 Weeksellaceae bacterium | reverse complement strand
AGTGAGAATTGGTTTGGCTTTGGTACCTTTTACTGTTCCTACTTCAACACTTACACTCATTTCTATTGTGGCTCCCATTTTGCCTCCGATCGTAGTCTTTCCCTGCATCTGAATTCCATTGATGCTGTCAATTTTCAGAGCATCCACAGCCATTTCCAGTTCACCATAGAAGGTGGCTGTAAAAACTACTGAAGCACCCAATTTTTCCAGTGATCCCCTAAATTTATTAATTATTCTCGCCGCTGCAGGATTTCCTGTGGTTCCATAAGAGGCAGCTGCAATTGCGGCCCCTATAATATCAATTACCACTTCTGCACCTATCAGCGGTTTCAATCCGAAGCCTACTTCCCCTATTGTAGATAACGTTTTGTTTTCACCTACCCTTTCCAGATACCACTTTCCTACTACTGTAAATTTCGGGTACCGTATATTGAATGCAGCCGGAACTGCCGTTTCTTTAGCGGCACTCTGAGCATAATTGACAGCATTCTGTAAAATATTGACCGCACTGGCTAACATTCTTGCTACAGGACGGATTTTATCTGAAAATTCGTTGCTCAGACTTCGTTTTTGTTTTCCGGCATCCCATTCGGCAGACAGGTTAACTCCTATGGAAATTGGGACTTTCCCCGTTTCATTCATCCTCCATCTTTTGTATCCTGCCTCTCGTGCTTTTTCCTGATGCTTTGCATAAATGTTTCCTGCCGGCATGTTGGCAGCTTTATAGTTTGAAACATTAATCAGTAATTCGAAAGCCAGTTCCCACTTAATATCCGGATATACCTTGATCAGGACAGTAGTACGCTGTTCCCTGCTAAAATATCTGCAACTATGAACATGCAGATGGAAATGATTGGGCTGAGTAGCAGATGGCCAGATGTACTGGATAGGAAATGCATTGAACTTTGACAGGTCCGAATATACCTTGTAGTTAAACGAAGGTGTGGCAAATGACTGTTTCGTATCGCCTTTGTCTACTGCCTGGCCCACATCGATAACCGTAATTTCCTTTTTATGTTTTTCTTTCCCTTTGAAGCAGGCTTTCGTATCGAAACCCTGGATATCTACCGTGAGGTTTTTTTTCATGGTGACGCTGGGTGCCACCACTTCATAGTTGATGGTGTGGGCATCATGCGCATTGAAGACAAATGAAATATCTACCCTCCTGTTGTTTTCATAGTCCTTTTCATTTCTGAACCTGATGTTGTCACGGCCCATTTTATCATCGGTAGGATCTATTTCGCCTTTTCCTGTGGAAATGATCCTCGCCGGATCCAGCCCGCCGTCGGCAAAAAATTTCTTTACAATGTCCGCCCTTTTCTGGGACAGCCCTTTGTTATAGTTCTCCTTTCCGATGACGCAGGCATATCCGCTCAGGTTCATGGTGGAATCTTTATGCTCCAGCAGGAATTTCAATACTTTGTTGAGAATGGCCTCCCCGTCTTTATCAATGACGGTGGAATCAAATTTATAGAATATGGTTCTTACTATTTTTTCCTGGAGCGGTGTCCCGCTCAGCTTCCGCAGTCCTTTCCCGTTATCGAAGACGGTAATGGTGGTATTATTGGGCGTTCCGTCCTTTATTTCGGTTTCGGTGAATTTAATCACCTCAAATTTACACGGCTCATAGCGGGCTGCATTTACATCAGGCCGGTATACTTTGGTCGGAGTCTGGTTTTGGCTAACCCCGGTGTGGGTGGTTGCCACTTTATTTTTGACATTGAGATAGACCGCATGAAGGTCATCACCCAGCTGGTCTTTAAGGTAATTTCCGGAGGCATCTTTTACCTTGATATAAAACTCCTCAACATTCTGGATGTTGCTTACATAGGCCATCCAGGCATAGGTATTTTCTATCTTCAGGTTCACTTCCCCGTCAATGACCAGAACATTGTTGTAGGTATGGATCGGCTTATCTTTCCTGGCATACTGCTGATTCCATATTTCTATGCTGACGAGGCTTCCGTTAAGCCCTTCAGTAGCCAGGTTGAGGTACACTACATTTCCGTAGGAAATATAATTGGTCTTTTTATTGTTCTTGATGCTGTTCCGGCTTCCCCGCTGGGTAGTCCACCGGCTGGCCACAATCCGCGGTTCGCACCAGCCTTTTACATAGATGCCTGCGTTATTTACCGTGTCCCTTTTTCCCGAGAGGCTGGCTTCAATATAGTAATGGTAATTTCCGCACAGGGCTTTCGTTATTTTAAACTTATAACCGGTAGCAGACGGAAGTTGGCTGATGATGACTTTGCGGTCATTGCTCTGCCTCATCCAGATCACCGGTTTTTTCTTTTCTTCACCGGTGGTGCCCGGAAGCCATTCCGCCACTTCAAAAGTAACCCACTGATCGGGTTTGACAGTGATCCGCTGCCCGGGAACAGACATTTTAGGATAATAGATCCCTTTGGTTACCTTTACTTTCTTTACTCCTTTCGCCATTGCTTTTCTCTTTTAGTTTACGGCATCCTGCCCTCCGGTAAAGGAAGGCGCTTCCTGATACATACTTTCCGGATCCACCAGCGGATTGATCTGCTGCTGTACTTCCGGATCGGCATTCTTAAAATTCTGCGGACCGGCTTCTGCCCGCTGCCCGTGATCGATGATCTCAATGCACGGCGTACCGGCCACGGCACAGATGGCTTTGCTTTCTTCAAGCACGATGAACCCGCCGTTGCTGAGCCGCACTTTGTCATAAAAATCTTTCCACTCGGTCACCATGACTTT